>PWDW01000154.1 GCA_003553225.1 Halanaerobiaceae bacterium | reverse complement strand
GGTTCACCTCCTTACTCCAGATAATCCGACAAGTTAGGCGCAGGTCCCATCAGGGGGAATATGCCCAGACGGTCCCTTGCCAGTATGCCTCTAAACTCAGCGAATAACATCCTCCTTTCCTGTGTTATGTTCCCCTCCTCGTCTTCCCCCATGGGCACTATATAGGAGATAACGGAGAAGAGAGCAGGGAAATTCTGGTTCATGGCTTTGGTCCCAAACTGTGGTCTGATGTTGAATGGTGCTTCCTCAGACTCCTTGATATGCTCATCCAGCGTGGTTATAATGACATTCACCCGGTGTTCTTGAGGCTCGATGGTGGTCAGGTCTACCAGCCGTTTTAGCATACGCTTGTAAGGGTTCTGAACTTCCATACCTCCACCGAAAGGCAGCCTGTCTATGGATGGTGCCCTACCCTGCTCGGTTATCTCTCCGCCCACTTCCTTCAATAAGGTCGTAGGCAAAGTTCATACCATCAGCAATAATCGTCCTTATACCGTGCTGCAAATGGTTGCCTTCCTCGAACCACTCCATCGTTTCCGCCACGTCCGAGAGGGACCTCATAATCCTACCCGGTATTTCAAAAGGCACGGAGTCGTGGCCTCTCGGGTCGAAAGCCATTATCCATGGTGCGGGTGCTGTGGAGGCCGCATAAGTCTTACCGGCACCAGACCTGCCGTGGATAACCATGTTTACGTTGGTCCTGTTTTCCGAACCTCTCCCCAGTTTGCTCATCATGGGGTCTTCTTTCTGCTGTGTCTTACCGTTGGTCTTTTTCTTTGCCAACATATTTCACCTCCTTTAATCCTCATTCATTTCTTCCTCGAGCACCTGCCAGATATCCCGGTCCCGTGGTTTAAGGTCCACCGTGAGCAGGTAATCCACGTCGTCACCACGGTTGACCGCTTCGCAAATGTTCTTGACCGGGCACCCCCATGTGCACACGCCGCCCCATATCTGTGGGTTATAACGGGTGTTCTGTGCTGCCTCCCAACCGTATTTACGCACCGCAGAAGTTGTTTGCCTCATCTGTTTGTAGGTGTTATAGAGTGATACGTGCAGGTTTTCTATCTCGGTCTCTGACCTGAAGACAGGGTGCCTTCCGTAAATGGGGGACTTCACCCGTGGACCCGGTTTCTGTTTCCTGACCAGGTTGTAGATAGCGCCCCTTACCTTGGCGTCTACACCATGACCTGATACAGCCAGCTGCAGTGCGAGTATTTGCAGGCCCAACTGCAGGTCAAGTGCTAACCCTTCCGGGTCGCTAACCTTGGTGCTTACCCCTCTGGTCTTGTGCTCCAGAACCCACAGGTAATTGTTCCTTTCTACGATACCGTCTGTCTTGACGGCAAGGTATGCGTGTGTCTTACCGCCGGTGGGAGAACTGAGGGGAACTACAAACCTTTTCTCCACTGACTGCACCTCAAATTCCTTATCAGGCGGGTCTGCTTCCTCTATTGACCAGGGAACATAACCCTCCAGAAGGATACGCAGGAGCTCTTCTTCCTGTGCCATGCGGTTTATGTTTTCCTCGTAGTATATAGCGTCTCCTATCCTTGCTTCCAGATCTGCTTTGTCTTCCTGCAGTGCTGTTGCCAGAGCTTCCTCGGCAGGCTGCTTGGAGTAGTCCTCGTTCTCCGGATTGTAGTATGCTTCCATGACCTTGTGCCAGATAGTTCCTATGCGCAGTTTGTCATTAACGCTGGACGGCTCCAGGTTGAGCCCGTTGTGGGAGAGAAACATCCACCTTCTGGGGCAGTTGAGAAAGTCGCCCACTTCTGTGTGTCTAATTACGTAGGCATTTTTTGGTAGTGGTTTACCAAAACAATCTTTAATCAAGCGTCTTCACCTCCCTTCTTTCCCGTGTCTTTTTCTTTCGATGGTCCGGCAAGTTCGTGAACTTCAGCAATAGCCTGTGCAAAGTCACCCCTGAACCTTACCCCACGGTCATCCACGTAAGCCACAGCTACAGGCTTGCCGGTCTTACCGTTCAGGGGGCAGAAGTTCACGTCCTTGATATACTGGTAGAGGTCCCACTGCTCGAGCCACTGCTTGGTCAGAAAATAATCCCGGGCAGTGTAGACTATGATATCATAGTCTGCAGCCAGCCTTTCCAGAAACTCCTTTGCCCCGTCCATGGGCGGTTCGATAAAAGAAGGCCCCTTGAAACTATGATACTGGGCCAACACACCGTCCAGGTCCACCGCTACTGTTAGTCTGTACAAGATGTCACCTCCTTCTTAGTAACATTTCCCTGATTACCTCCACCTGTCCTGTGGTCTCCCCGATGACCCTATCCTTGCGTTTGTTTACCGCCAGTATATCTGACTCTACCGTATCAGGGTGATAAAGCCTCAGGATAGTGGGGCTTTCTTTGATTACCCCCCGGTGTATGCGGTCCTCTGCCTGCTCATTTACTGCCGGCACCCAGTCTATGTCTGCGAATATGGCTGTGGAAGCTACCTGCAGGTTGAGCCCCTCACCCATAGCCTGCACGGTTCCCAGGATAAGCTGTATATCCCCACTGTTCAACTTCTCCACAGCATTGTTCCTTTCCATACTGGACTGGTCACCTGTTATGAGGGCATAGGGTATCTCCCTTTCTTGTAGTATCTTTTCCACGAAACCGAGGAATTGCTTGAAGCAGGAGTAAACAATAGCCTGTCCGCTGAGGTCCTCCACGATATCCTGCAGAGCCAGTAGCTTGGAAGATGGTGCCTGGGAACCCAGAACAGCAGGGGCAAGACATATCTGCCTAAGGCGCATCATCTGGGAGACCACGTTGGGGGCGGTGAGCACTTTCTCTAACTTCTTCTCACCCTCCAGCATACTCTCTACCATGAGGACAAATTCTTTTTCCATCTGCTCGTATACCTTGCTCTGCTTGGGTGTCATCTCTAACCGGAGTGTAGAGTATATCTTGTCCGGAAGGTCAGGCATGACCTCCTTCTTGGTAACCCTGTACATATAGGTGGATAGCATGGCATTGAAGCCTTCCCTCTCCCGCAAGCCGATGATGTCTACCCCTCCGAAAGGTCTGGGCGCAGACTCCAGGTGCAGGCTAACGAAGTTCCAGTAGCTGGTAAATCTTACGGGGTCACACATAGAGAGGAGCATATACAGGTCGTCGTAGTTATTACGAACAGGTGTTCCCGTGAGCAGCCACACATAAGGGCTCTGCTTGGAGAGTTTTTCCATTACCTCTGTTCTCTGTGCACGCCTGTTGACCAGCCTGTGCGCCTCATCTGCAATTATAAGGTCGTAGTCGTGTCGCATGAAGACCTGCTGGTGTATGCGGAGCATATCGTAGTTCAGTATTATTACAAATTCTTCCTGGTTGTTTATCGTGTACGCCAGACGGTCTTCCCTGTCTTCCGTCTTGCCCTGCAGGAGAGTTGCCCTCCGGTCAGTGGGTTTGCTGGCTTCAGACTCCAACATGTAAATATGGGAACAGTCCGACCACTCATCCAGGTGATCTACCCATGACCACTTCACGGAGTTGGGGCAGATGATGAGGACCTTGGACGCATTTATATAGTCCATAGCAACGCAGGATATGGGTGTTTTCCCGGTGCCCATCTGGTGTCCGAGCACGGCTCTGCCTGTCTTCTCCAGAAAGTGCACGGACCTGACCTGAAAGGGCCAGAGGGGTTTACCCACAGGGTCCTGCTTGGTTGTGGATTGGATGACCTCCTGCTGCCATTCGCAAACTTGTTCCAGGTAGTCTTCCAGATCCGGGGACAGCTTCATGCCCTCCCCGAAATAGTCAAAAAGGTTCCTTACTACTACGGGGTCTGGTGGATAGGTCCATGCCTTGAGTTTGGTATGCCACCGGGCGGTGCCTCTCCCGGCTCCCTTTGCAAGGTCCTTGTCCTCATAGTTGCACGTTAAGACCAACCGGTAAGGCTTACCTTCCTTGGTTCTACTCAGGGATAGGGTTGGCTTCATACAGTCTTACCTTCCAGAGGTAAGCCACAGCTACCCTATAGGCGTCTCTGGCATGATCCCCTTTTACTTCCTTCGGCACCTGCTTAACTCTCTTTCTTTCCTCCGGTGTTATATACGCTACTTCGATATTCCTTAAAGACGACTCCACAAAAATACGGTCTTCCGCCTTTATCTGGTCTATTTTTCCCGCAGTAAGCATACCCGAAGCAACCACACTTTCCATGGCTGTTATATCCACTGTGCTCATAAGCCCGCACAGCTGGTTGCCCGCAGACCAGTTGCCTGTTATCAGGTCTTGCAACTTCCACTGTCCGTGGTACACCACTACTATTTCCTGCTCCCCCAGTCGGCAAATGCAAATACCTGTAGTGCCACCAGGGTCTACTCCCATGATGGTAAACATGTGCTTTACCTCCTCTGTCCTATTTCATTTCTGCAAGGTCTGCAAACATACCTCCTCATAAACACTTCATCCGTTACAGTTCCACAAAAACAGCAGAACCCTTCGTGCTCACGAAGGATTATCTTGCCCTTCTC
>PWDW01000212.1 GCA_003553225.1 Halanaerobiaceae bacterium | reverse complement strand
ATGATCCACCTGAATATAGAGAAATGCACTATCATGAAAAACGAGGGGAATGGGATAAAGCAGCAAAAGCAGCTGAAGGGGTCAGTGATTTTGCAAAAAGAAAATTTGAACAAAAAGCCCGCAACAATGAAGAAAAAAAAGATAAGGACAATTAAAAACAGATGGACATTTATCCTCAGAAAACATTGAATTTTGCCGGGGATAAATGTCCTTGTCTTTTTGCCCTGCTTTTATTCCGAATAGGGGTCGGCAGCATCCCGCAGACCATCTCCTACAAAATTAAAGGCCAAGACTATGATTATCACAAAAATACCGGGAATCATCAACCAGGGAGACATCATTACAGTACGGAAATTTTGAGCTGTTTCCAGCAGTACACCCCAGCTTATAACCGGAGGTCTTAAACCAATACCCAGGAAACTGAGCTGTGTCTCTCCGAGAATCATCCAGGGAATTGAAAGTGTAGCCGCAGTAATAATATGGCTCATAAAACTGGGCAGCATATGTTTAAATATAATTTTTCTCTCACTGGATCCGGAAAGTTTGGCCGCAATAACAAAATCTTCATCTCTTAGAGACAAAAACTTACCTCTAACTTCTCTTGCCAGATCGGTCCAGCCAATAAATGATAATATTATAGTAATTGCAAAATAGACCATAACCGGAGACCAGCCCGGGGGCAGAGCTGCACTGAGCGCCATCCACATCGGAATCTGAGGTATACTGCGCAATATTTCAATTACTCGCTGAATAATATTATCCAGCACACCTCCATAATAACCGGCTATCCCGCCCATTGTAATGCCCATTACCAGACTTAAAATGACGCCTATAAAACCAATGGAAAGCGATATTCGAGCTCCATATAGAACCCGGCTGAACAGATCACGTCCCAGCTGATCTGTACCAAATAGATAAGCATTTCGTTCCTCCACCCCAAATAATCTAATATTGCTGGGAAACTGTCCCCAAAGCCTATAGGGAGTTCCTTCAACAAAAAAGTATATAAAATTTTTCTTGTCCGTATCCACTACATACTCCCGGGTCCATGTTTCCATATCAATTTCTTCTGTTAGTCCATATACAAAAGGCCTTAAATGAAAATTACCTTCTTCATCAAAAAAGTGGACCCTCTGAGGTGGTGTTAATATCCTTTCCTGATTACGTTCCTGATAATGATAGGGGGCCATACTCTGGGGTATAATAGCAATAAGATAGAAGAAAGCCAGCACCACCAGAGCTCCTACAGCCAGTTTATGTTTTTTAAATCTCCATTTCATAAGCTGCCACTGGGAAGCGACATATAATTGTTCTTCAGGTATTTCATCAGTTTGGCTTGAGTCTTCAATTGGGCTCGAGTCTTCTGCTTTCTTTT
The DNA here is from genome assembly GCA_003553225.1 of Halanaerobiaceae bacterium. Taxonomy (GTDB): domain Bacteria; phylum Bacillota; class Halanaerobiia; order Halanaerobiales; family Halarsenatibacteraceae; genus T1SED10-99. Next base: position 3,114 of record PWDW01000212.1, on the reverse strand, counting down.
TTTGAGCATCTATTTCATCAGATTTCATTTAAAATATTGCACCTCCTCACTCATACCTAATTCTGGGATCAAGTACTGCCAGAAGCAGATCGGAAATTAATGTACCAATAACAGTTAGCATACTCAGCATTAAAACAATACCTCCAGCTAAAAACATATCCTGAGTCATCAGGGACTGCAGCAGCAGGACCCCAATAGTGGGTAAACTTAAAACAACTGAAGCAATAACCTCACCCGAAAACAGCATGGGCAGCATCCAGCCTATAGTACTTACCAGGGGATTTATTGCAATCCTCACCGGATATTTAATCAGCATTTTATTTCTCTTAACTCCTTTGGCTTTAGCAGTTGTTACATAAGGTTTTTCCAGTTCATCAAGCAGGTTAGCACGAATAATCCTTATCATACGAGCTGTTCCTGCTGTACCTATTACAATCATCGGAACCCACAGATGCTGTAATAAATTAATAAATTTATCCCAGCTCCAGTCTGCTGCTACATATTCCGGTGAAAAGAGTCCTCCGGCCGGCCAGCCCATTTCAACAGCTACAAACATTAAAATTAAAGCCAGCATAAAATTGGGAACCGATAAACCCAAAAAACCAACAAATGTAAATATATAATCAAATACTGTATATTTTTTAACTGCTGAGTATATACCAATGGGAACTGACATTACCCAGGTAAATAACATAGAACTTAGAGCTACAATTAAAGTAAGGGGCAGTCTTTCAAAAATCAAATCTCTGACCGGACGCGAGCGAGATAAAGAATAGCCCATATCTCCCTGAACAAAACTGGTTATCCACATCCAGTACTGTTCATATATCGGCCGATCCAGCCCATATCTTTGATAAAGCTGCTGAACCTGTTCTTCAGTTATCTGAGAAGTTTGTGATTCCAGCTGGGCAATACGGGCAGTCAATATATCACCTGGAGGCAGCTGAATCAGTACAAAAGCAATAATAGATATTATAATTACTGTGGGGATCATACCCACCACACGGCGTAAAATATAGTTAGCCACTTCATTACCTCCTTGTCCAGAGTAGTTGAATGAAGCGCGGGGAAATTCCCCGCGCTGTTAACTACAGATTTAAAGCACTTTACAGTTTATATCCACTACTGGTCCAGATACCAGGTTTCGGAATGATAGGGGAAAGCCCATCTATTATCCCAGCCCCATAATCCTTCTTCAGGAACATTCTTGAGATTTTCATCAACCAGCAGAGGTTGAGGAGCCAGGCCAACGGTACCTATAGTCCAAATGTTTTCAGCCTGAGATTCAAGAATTGCTTTACCAGCGGTAATTCTTTCCTCTTCATCTGTGGTATAGAGCATGGTCTCATAATGATCCTGCAGCTCCTTCATATGAGCGGGAGGTTCTTCTCCTGAATCTCCACCAGTTACATACCAGGTTTCCCATTCACGCCACAGATTATGTTCCCACCATGGTTCAGTTATGGGAGAAAACCACATGGGCTCTCTGGGGAAAAGAATGTCAGAACAGCGGTCAATATGCCACAGGGTCATATCCGTTTCATTGGCCGATACTCTTTCCTGCAGCAGTCCCCCATCAAGCTGATCAAGAGCAATATCAATACCTATATCGCGCCAGTGAGCAGTAACCAGTTCCATGATCTCCAGTTTTGGGGTCTCCATGGGAGTCCATTCCAGAGTAATATTCAAATCACTACCATCAGGTCGCTGACGCTGACCATCTCCATTATAATCCTGAATACCCATTTCATCCAGCATTTCTTCTGCTCTATCGGGATCATATTCGGCATAAGCATCAGCAAATTCCGGCTCAAAATAGCTGCTGCTTGGAAGTACCGTAGCCTGACGTGGAGTGGCCTGACCCATATAAATAGTATTATTGATCTCTTCACGGTCAATAGCCAGAGACAGAGCTTTTCTCCATCTTTCATCCTGGAATATTTCTCTCAGTTCCTCTTCCTGATGGGTCATATTGGAGAAAATACCGACATCTGAACCCTGAATTCTGCTCCAGAGATAAGTTTCATAACCTCCACGATCTTCATTGGCTATATACATGGGAATATCCAGGGTTTTGGTCTGCATACCAGCAATGGTGGCGGCTCCAGTTACTGCCTGAGCATTCATCATTTCCATATCAGCAACTACATGAAGTTGGATCTCATCAATATAAGGCAGCTGATTTCCGGCAGTATCTACTTTAGGATAATAGGGGTTTCTTTCCCACTGCAGAAGTTCGGGATCTCTTTCTGCTATTTTAAATGCCGCCAGAGTTGGCCGGGCTACATCGGGATCATAGGGGTTTAAACCCAGTTCCCAGAGCTGGGTCCAGTCATCAAAATCATGTTCATCAAGTCTGGCTTCCAGCTCCTCTTCACTAAGGAAATCCTCATGATAATTTTCCATATGGTGCCTGGGAACAATCCAGGTCCCATCTTCTAATTCACCTAGAATTGAGTGATGACCAAAGTCATAAATCTGCAGAGGATTGGGAGAGTCAAAAACAAAAGTTACAGTATAATCATCTTCAGCCACTACATCAATCAAGGCAATAGGTTCAGTCTGATCCAGAGGAATAGTGTTAATATCTTCATTAAGACCGGCATTTTCATACCACCAGATAACATCATCGGTGGTCACAGGCTCACCATCTGACCACTTCATGCCCTCTCTGAACTCAATAGTCAATTCGGTTCCATCTTCATTATAATACCAATCTTTGGCATAGGAAGACCGCAATTCTGATGCAAGGGGATCAGGCTGAACCCAGCCTTCAGGAGTGTTCAATATTAACGACTCCTGCCGGTCAGCTTCACTATTGGTAAAGGTCACTGCTGCTCCACCATATTCTCCGATTTCTTCATAGGGCTCAACAACCATCGGGTCATCTGGCAAACGGGCTTCAACCCCCGGCAGATCACCAGCAGCTACCAGATCATCAAGAAAGGGAGATTGATTAAAATCAGTAATCCCCCATTCTGAAGCAGTCATTATATCTTCAAACCAGCTTTCAGGATAAATGTCGGCCGAAACACCTGTGTCTGTTTCAGCCAGACCGGTTACCGGGACCATCAAAAGAGCAGTTACTGCAATTAAAATAATGATGTTTTTTTT
>PWDW01000269.1 GCA_003553225.1 Halanaerobiaceae bacterium | reverse complement strand
TGCTGATTTTTGTACTTGAAATATTTATCTATAAATATAAAATTAAACAAAAAAAGAAAAGTGTCAAAAATGGTTTAAAAATCAGTCCAGATTATGAGAACAATATTCATATAAACCACAGCGAAAGAAAAAGCTGGTTCTACAGATTGAATCTGGTTATAAATGTGGGTCTTCTTTTTTATTTTTTAACCCTCTGGTTCTTAATGTATATTGATTTTAGTTTCAGCCCTTATTTATAATTCTTAAATTAATTTAACAAAAAAATAAGGAAGCTGCTCTGTTAATCCTGCCTTCGGGCAGGATTTTTTACTGCCGGCAGGTTAACAAATGGAGGCCGCCTTTTAAAAAAAAGAATAAACTTGCAGAGCTGCCGATTATTACCGGGGATTTGGGAAAAAAGCACTATATACATTCAGCAGGATTTATGTTAATATAAAACAGGTTAAAAAATCAACGGATTTTCGGGTTACATAATATTTATAAATGGAAGGAGTTGGTAAATTATAAAAATTCAAAAAATTTAAAATATGGAAGCCGGAGTAAATTCATCCTTTTTTATGCAAAAAATAATTTAGCATATTATATTAACTAATTCTTTATCTCATAATAAATAAACCTTACATACAGGAGGAGATTTTTTTGAAAAGGAGTACTATGTTCAGATCTTTTTTGCTGGTAGTCTTGATGTCGGCTGTTATCTTTCTGGGCGGCTGTTCGCAGTCGGTGACTGAGACCGATCCCGATCTTGTGGAAAGTTTTGAAGTTCAGGTTCTGGAACCCAGTGTTCAGGAAGTTATATCCAGTGGCTCGGATGGTTTTATCCCCCTGGCTGACCTGACCGTAAAGCTTGGTGATTATAGTGCCAGTACTGATGAGAACGGTAAAGCCGTGTTTAATAATCTGGAGACCGGAACCTATGAACTGTCGGTGGCCGGTTCGGGTTATGAGGGTTTCAGGGAGACCATCCAGCTTCAGGAAAAAAGGGAGACCTTCAGCACTTATATGTATGCCCAGGGCAGTGCTGTTTTGGACCCCCGGGAAGCGGTTTTCAATAAACTGGATCCGGATGATGTGGAAACTGAAATTGACTGGCAGCAGGCCGAAGAACTGGAGGCCATCTACCGCCTGCTGGATGAGAATGACTACCGGGTATATAACCGGGAGGACATAGAAGGCCAGTCTGAGATGGAAATCTTCAGGCTGACCGGCAGCAATACACTGGTAATTAAGGAGGATTATCTCAGCCGGCTGGCCGAAAATGAGGATGTACTTTATTTCTTTCTGCAGTTTGACCAGGGCAGTGATCTGCTGTTTACGGTGGATATAATATCAGAAGAGGTGACCGCTGAACCAAAGCTGGAGCCCACTGAATTTGATTTTTACTTAGATGATCCGGCTGATATAACCAGTGAGATCACCTGGAACAATGCTTCTGAGATTACGGATATCAGGCTTGAGGTCTCTGAAGAGGGCTATGATGTTCAATCCAGCAGTTTTGAGGCTCTTGCTGATGACACCTTAAGGATCAACCAGGATTTAATCCTGGCCGAGGATCCCCGGCCCGGGGATGTAGTACAGATCAAGGTCAGTTTTGATTATGGAGATCCGATTTATTTAAAGGTCAATGTTAAACAGGAAGACAGTGATGATCCTGATCCCGAACCGGGCGAGATTACGGTTACGGGTAGTCTGGATCTTATACACAGTTTTCCCTCCTCTGCCGTCCAGCCTGAGGATGTTTCCTTTGATGAGGATGAGCTCTGGAGTCCTGATGAGGTAGGTATCCAGAGTTTTCAGGAGGAACGGGACCGGGAGCTGATTGTCCGTTTTGGGCAGCCTCTCAGCAGAGAGGAAATGAAAGAAAGAGTGGAGAACAAAGGTTATCAAATACTTGATTATCTGGAAGAGCTGCAGGCCGTGCTGGTGGAGCTACCCGAGGCCGCCCCCCTGCAGACAGCCCGGGCAGAGCTGAGCGCAGTACCGGAAGTTCAGTCGGTTGAGGCCAACAAAGTGGTGGAGATATTCAATTATAAGGAGCCCAATGATGAGTATTATTATAAACAGTGGGCCCCACCGGTAATGCGTCTGCCCCAGACCTGGCGGGATGCTGATGGCTCCTCCCGGACCAGAATGGCGGTTATTGACACGGGTATTGCCGATAATAATCTGGAGCTGACCGATTTTATTGATGCCGATTCCGGATATAATTTTATAGATGATAATGACCGCTGGATGGATGGGCACAACCATGGAACCCATGTGGCCGGAATTATCAGTGCCAAAGCCAACAACAGCCGGGGTGTGGTCGGAGTTATGTGGGATTCGGAATTAATCCCGGTTAAAGTACTGAATGATTCGGGCAGTGGCAGTGAGTGGAGTGTGGCCCAGGGTATTCTGTATGCGGCCGGACTGCTTGAGGATAATCCAATTCCCAGAGCCGATGTGATCAACCTGAGTCTGGGTCTGCACAGTGACAGTCCACCCCAGCTGCTCCAGGATGCAGTGCAGAGAGCGGATCGGGAGGGTGTAATCATGGTGGCCGCTGCCGGTAATTCCGGGCAGGCTGATGATGTGGGCTGGCCGGCCGCCTTTGAGGAGGTTATTGCCGTAAGTGCTCTGACCTATGAGCAGAATGGTCCCCCCTCTCTGGCCTCCTATTCCAGCTATGGTCCGGAAGTTGAACTTTCGGCCCCGGGTACCGGAATCTGGAGTACGATAACCGGAAACTATATTTCCAGTATGTCCGGAACTTCTATGGCCGCCCCTCAGGTGGCCGGTCTGGCCGGACTGTTAATCGCAGAAGGTGTAGCCTCTCACCGGGTGCCGGAGATAATGAAAGAGACTGCTTTTGATCTGGGAGCTGCCGGTGTTGATGATAAATTCGGACACGGTATGATCAATACCTACTGGGGCACCCAGGGGGTAAGTGAGATCAGAATAATGGTCGGCTCCCGGGATGGAGACAGTTTTAATTCTGTCCGGGAGACCACAGTCCCTCTGGATGGTGAAAACTTCACCCTGCGGGAGGTTCCGGCCGGAGAATATGAAATAATGGCCTGGATTGATGTGCGGAATACCGGAAGCCTGGAACCGGGTGATTATTTTGCCGGTACTGAACAGGTTGTGCTGGAAGAAGGAACCTACAGCTTTGAGCTGGAGTTAGAGGAGATTTTTTAAAAATAGCAGATAAAGAATTTAATAGCTTTTTATATGCAGCTGTGAGGCCCGGGAGGGTCTCTTTTTTTTTGCTCAATTATGGAAAATAATGGTGTTTTTAAAATTACAGTGAAATGTGACTGAAATCAAATTGAAAACTAACCAGAATCAAATCAGCAAATGACTACTCGGAGGTAAAAAAGTGGTATACTGAATTTCTAATTTAATAAAGGAGGTGAACCCGGCAGACTGAAGTCCTGGAAAATGGAGTTTGAGTAAAGCAGCATTATCTGTACAGGTATTAACAGGTGGTAAAGGCAGGTCATGCAGCTGGAGGTAAAGCTTTACTGGAAGTAAAAAAAATCGTATGAGGAGTGAATTTCAAATGAAAAGATTATCAATTTTAGTCCTGGCTTTTGCTTTTATGTTTGCTTTTAGTTTTGGTGTTCTGGCCAACGGCCCTCTCTGGACTGACAATGCCGGTTTTGATCCTGCAACCGGTGAAGGCTGGCTCCGGGATGCCGGTACTCTGGAAGGCTGGTCTGATTCCAACTTTGAGACCCTTGATTTTAAAGCTCAGGGTACAAGTGAAGTTGTAGGTATTGGGGTTACTGTCGAGGATATTGACCTGGAATGGGATTATCCTGGATTTGGCCGTATTGGTAAAGGTGGACAGATAGAAGATGCCTTTGATCAGAGAATCGATTATACAGTGGTTGCTTTTGCCGAAATTCCCTGTGTTCTGAAAATGAATGTTTTCGGAAACAGCGGCTGGGCAGAAGGTATCAGCATTGGTACCGGCAGTGAAGTTTTTGTTAACAAAGGCCTTAATGATGATGGAGTGCCCCGTGCCGGTGCTCATTTCATGCTTTTTGACACCAGATTTGGTGGTGTTGTTGATGGAGACTGGAATTTCATAGCAGTTGATGCTGTTGATTATGCTGCCGGTATGGCTGAAGATATTTATATCCATGCCTGTGACCTGTGGACAGCAGATGTCTGGGCTAATGTGCCCTTTGGATTTGCTGTTAGCTCTGCCGGAATGGGCGATTTCGCCGGTCTGGCCGATCCTCTCTTAATTGAGATGAGATATCTGGAAAGACTGGGTGCCGGCATTGTGAGCCGTGAATCTGATCTGCCTCCCTACAATGGTCATGACAATGATTGGGACAATGATACGGACCATGAAAATGGTGTTGCTTTAATGGAAGCTCATGGCTGGGCTGGCGACTATGTACTGGATGAAGATGGAGTAGAAGTTGGCCAGTATCCTGCCGGCCAGAATGTTCATGTTAACATGCAGTTTAGAATTCCCGTTACTGGTGCTCCTGCCGGAAGATATCAGGGCGAAGTTACCTTCTCCGCCTA
>PWDW01000069.1 GCA_003553225.1 Halanaerobiaceae bacterium | reverse complement strand
GTAATTTTTCTACCAGATGACTAAATCGATTATATTTAAGTTGAAATCCATATATATTATGTATTAAATGTCGGAAACGTAGATATTCTTCCATTTGATGAAAAAGTTCTTTATTAATTACCGAATTCTAATTGAGCCAGCCTCGTCCTTGAATAAGGGCGGGGAGGAGGTCAACTGTTTTGCTCCATATTTTTCTTTAAGCAGCCGGGCAATCTCCTTTGCCTTTTGTCGTCCCTGTTCTTTTTTTTGTTCCAATTTTTTTCTTTTTTTCGTTGTCTTTTTTTCCAGCCGGAACGATATTCTTCTAATTCTTTTTCGGAAAGCATTCTGATTTCTTCCTTTCTATCAGTAAGATATTTACAGTTGAATTATATCAAATTAACAAACATTTATAAAGAATAGTTAAACCTGTATTCGGAAAGTAAATAAAATAAATTGCCCTTATCTTTGATATAACAGAAATAATTTTAAAAATCCCGGAAGGAATTCTTCCATAAATATAGAAAAGAGAGTCCCTTTTTGGTATCATATTAGTAGTCAACTAAAACCAAAAGGAAAGAAACTCTCTACTAATAAGATACTGCAAAATATATCTGAAAGTCAAGACTTAAACTCAATTTAAACTAAAAATGAAAAATTAACTGTAAAGTTTTAGATAAAGTCAAACCTGAAAATATTAAACAGCTTAAAGATTTAAACAATATGCTCCTTAAAAAGAAAGCTGAATTTGATGGACCCAAAAAAGTCTGGCACAGCTATAACAAAAGAGCAACTGTTGAAAACAAAATAGAAGAAAAAAGAAGCAAAATACCTTAACTCAGATCAGCTAAATAAATTATTAAAATACGTAGATCAAAAATATTATCAAAGAATTTTTGAATTTGCGGCCAGAACAGGAATGCGAAGAGGTGAGATATTGGGGCTACAGATATATACTCTCATATACCAGAAAAAACCAAAAAAAATGCAGCAGAAAAAATGGACCATATATTATAAATTTAAAAGTCTCACAGGCAAGATACAGGCAAGAAACATCTGACCCGCAAAACAGGCAAAAAAAACAGCCCCTAACAGGGGCTCCCTTCTTTCCTTTATTATATAAAATGGCGCGCCCGGGAGAACTCGAATCCCCAGCCCTCTGATCCGAAGTCAGATGCTCTATCCAATTGAGCTACGGGCGCATATTGTTATCAAAAATGAATTTTGATATAGCTAGATATAGCAAAAAGAATTAATATAAAATAAATCACACAAAAAACAGTAAAACCTTAAGCAGTAGAACACTAAAACAAAAGGAAGCTGACCTTTTGTCCACCACCACTGTACTATATATTAACATATGTAATGTGTTTAATCAAGAAAAAATGATTTATTTAGAACCACTATCTTCACCTGATGGAAGAGAGCTATTTAAAATACATTAAAATTCCTGATATTAATAAAACCAGGTACACCCCCTGCTGAAATATTCTGTTATTAACTTTATAATGTATCTTATTTCCTAAAAGTGCTCCAATAACCAAAAAAGGAATTGTAAATAAAACTAATCTTTTAACCTGTATGGTCATTATATTATTAACAAATCCTCTAATAACTAAAAATCCATTTAAGGTTACCCACAGTAAGGCCAGTGTTGCTCTGAAATTCTTTTTATCTTTAAGAACCTGACCGGCATATACAACAACCAGGGGCCCTCCAATCCCAAAAGCTCCCTGTACACATCCACCCAAAAATAATATAACCTTTAATAATCTACTGCTTATTTTTTTCTTACTATTTGTTTTATTATTATACAATTCCCTTACTGCAATTATAATTATAAAAACAGCAATAATTGTTTCCAATATTTCTTCGGGAAAGTAGGCAAAAATAAAAATACCAAACGGAATTCCCAGCCCCATATAGGTAACCATCTGTTTGTATTTCTCAAAATCAATGTGCTGATACGATATTATTAACAAATAAATATTAATTAAAAATCCTAAAGTGATAAATGTGGGGATTAAAGTTCTAACTCCAAACAAAAAAGCAGCAAAAGGCATGGCCAGGACTCCACCACCAAATCCGGTAATTGCCTGAACTGTGTTGGTACATAAATTAATTATTCCAAATTTAATTATAGATAATAGCGGCAATCTTATCCTCCTGAAATTATAATATTATAACTTTCTTTACTCTGGATGGCCCACGGGGATTAAAAGCAGAGGTTCGGCCGGTTCTGAATATAAAATATCCTGCAGGGCATTATCATCAAAGGCACCAATTAAAACACCACCCAGTCCTCTTTGTTCAGCCATCAGGTTAATATTTTGCCCGGCATGACCGGCTTCAATATGCACATAACGCTCTCCCCGGGCTCCATAAGCAGCTGTAGTCCGGTCATAATCAGCTGTTACAATCACCACCACCGGGGCCTTCCGCAAAGCGGCCTGACCCAGGGCTGCACCGGCAATCTGCTCTCTGTGATCACCTTCTTTTGTTAGTGACAGTTCATGATCTACCGGGTCGTAATGATATATACCTGCCGGCAGACCTTCCACCTCCCCGGCCACAAGGTATATCTCCAGAGGATCAGTGGCTCCTGCCGAGGGAGAAGAACGCGTGGGGCCGGAAACTCCATCAACGGTAATCCCCTCTCCTGACCAGAGAAGTGAGGCTATATCCTCAGAAGAGAGAGGCTCATCAGTAAAACTCCGCACAGAACGGCGGTTATAAATTAATTCACCCAGACCCTCCTCGACCTCAACTGCGGGCAGTTCAGTTAGCTCCTCTTCATTCTGGCCCTGAAGGGCAGGATCCCAAACATAAATCAAAAGCAGTGAGATACCCACCAGCAGAACAATCAGCAAATAACCTTTTTGCCGCATACTCATGGTCACACCCTCCTAAAATATTATTACCTGCTTACGGCTTTTTTAACTCAGCTATCCTGGAGTATCCTTTCCAGTACATTGCTGTGCACCTGATAATCATGCTCTCCATACAGCACAAATCTCACTTTAGAGACATTGTTCAGCTCCCCAGCAATCTCCCCAATACTACGGAAAGCTATTTCAGCGGCCTCCTGTTTGGGATAACCAAAAGCTCCGGTAGAAATGGCCGGAAAAGCAATTGACTCTATACTTTCTCCATCGGCCAAGAGCAGTGAATTCCGATAACAGTCAGCCAGAAGCTCACTCCCGGGTTTATCCCGACCATAAACCGGCCCCAGAGTATGAATCACATAATCATTAGGCAGCTTAAAACCTTTTGTAATTACAGCCTCCCCCGGTTCTATGGGGGCCAGAGGGCGACAGGCTGTTTCCAGCTCCGGACCGGCACCCCTGTGAATAGCTCCGGCCACTCCTCCTCCGATTTTCAACTCAGCATTGGCTGCATTAACCACTGCTTCCATATCTTCCTGAGCTGCTATATCACCCTGAACCAGTTCCAGAGTTATTCCCTCAATTTTTCTTTCCATCTTTTTCCCTCCAGAGATTATTTTTTGCTTTCCAAAAGTAGATCAACTATGCTGTAGAGAAGGGCTTGCTGACAGCCAAAGAAAAAATAATACTAATTTGAACTGTGACCTGTTTTTCTAGTTTTTCTTTGGATAACTGCGCCGGATCCTTTTTCGTGTGTATTATAAAAATTCAATATGGATAACATAAATCCTGCCCCTCTGCTGGCAATTTTAAAAATGATTTAATCCTCTCCTGCTATTTCGAAAGAGGCTTTAACCTGTTTTTATCGAATATAAAAAACACAAAGAAAAGCTCCTCCGGGAACTAAAATTTGGAGGAGCCTGTATTAATGATACCATGATTCATGTTTCTTCTCCCCGCCTCCCCTTTGGAGGAAGGGACAGCAGTGGTATGGGCAAATACCACGGGGAATCGGGTTTTGATCTTTTCAGCCATACCCGGCCAGTCGTGGAAAAAACTGACCGCTTTGATCTCAAGCTGAGATATCCCCCCTATGATAAAGGCCGTCTCAAGTGGTTAAAAAAACTTTTTAACTGGTTTTAAAACAAACAAAAATTACCTGTGCTCTAACTTTAAAGAAAGCAGCTGGCTATCACAGCCGAACTTTTATTTGCATTATATCACTCAATGATCAGCATTGAAATACCATGGACCGGGAGAGTGATGGTTTTTTTAAATTTACCGTCCAGAAGCTTCACTTTTGTTTCAGGCTCCAGAAGCTCCAGGCCTTCTCTTCTTTTGATTGCTTCTTTTTGGGCCCGGGAAGGATAATCAGGAGCATCCTGTCTCAGCCATTCCCGGTAGGCATTGCTGTGATCGGCATCCAGACGATAATGAGTTAATTTTGCTTTTTCTTTTTTAAATGGCAGATTTTTAACTTCTAAATTAATTTCATAATTACCCTCTCTGGTCCAGTCATCATGATGGCAGAAAAGCAGTATCTGCACTTTATTATCCCCCGAAACAGAAGCCAGCCCATCAATCAGGGGATCTTCCTGCAGCCCATAATCATCAGCATATTCCCGGGGGTTTTGTGACCTGGAGCTGGACAATTCCAGCCTTTTATGACCCAG
>PWDW01000137.1 GCA_003553225.1 Halanaerobiaceae bacterium | reverse complement strand
CGACTATAGTTCCTGCTCCATGATTGGGATATACAATTTTATCTCCTACTTCAAACATATTATCGCCACTCCTTTAATAAACGTATAATATACATAGTAATATATAGTAATACATAGTAATACATAGTAATTCACAGAGTAATTATACCACTTACAAAATTGTATGTCAATTTTTAGCAATTCTGATAAATTTGGTCTGTGCCCCGAAAAAATTAAATCAAGAATAATTATATTAAGCTATATATGCCGGTCTAAAAGCACCTGATCCCGCAGACGGCGCAGACCATCTTTTATAGCCTGAGCCCTAACTTCCCCAACCCCGTCTACTTCATCAAGCTCTTCCTGGGAAGAATTTATAATATCGGTTAAATTTCCAAATCTCTCAACTAAATTTTCGATAACCGGCATCGGGAGCCGGGGTATCTTCCTCAGTACCCGGAAACCGCGAGGAGTAATTGAAATATCAAGAGAATTAACCTTACCCCCATAGCCAAGAGCCTTGCTGATTGTGTTCATTCCCAGCATTTCTTCAGAAGACCATTCGATTATTTCATCGAGCAGTTCATGGGGCTCAGTCTCTTTATCCTCATCTATATAATCTTTAATTAATAACTGAGCCTCCTCTTCAACATCTGTAACCAGTTCTTCCAGCTGCATCTGGATTAAACGTCCTTCATTTCCCAGCTCAGTTATATACCTTTCAATCTCCTTTTGAATTTTCAGTACCCGTTCACAGCGCTGCAGAACAGTTACCACATCAGCAATTGTAACCAGATCTTCAAATTCAAGTGCACTTAAATTTATCAATGCCTGATCAAGAACAGATCGATATTTATCCAGAGTCTGGACTGCCTGATTGGCTTCGGCAATAACAACTCTTACATCCTGCAGAACATGTTTGTTATCTTCTTTATAAAGGGAGATAATATCTCTTCTCTGTGAAATTGCTATAACCAGTTTGTCTGTCTGGCGGGCCACCCTTTCTGCTGTACGGTGTCTGGTACCCGTTTCTGACGAGGGGATAGAAGGATCGGGTATTAGCTGGGCATTTGCAACCAGTATTCTCTGAGCATCTTCACTTAAAATCATAGCTCCATCCATTTTTGCCAGTTCATAAAGCCGGGCCGGTGTCATCTGAGCATTAATATTAAAACCTCCATCAACAATACCCAGTACTTCTTCAGAATCACTGATCACCATAAGAGCACCGGTTTTAGCTCTTAAGATATTCTCCAGACCATCTCGAAAGGTGGTACCCGGGGCAATCAACTCAAGAATTTCCACCAGCCAGTCACCGTGTTCGACCACTAACATCACTCCCCTCATTCATTTTATATATATTAAATTAATTTTACAGACAATAACTTTATTGATGTCAAGCACATGATATCTGTTAACAGTTTTTATAGTTATTTTTTATATTTATAGTTATTTCAGATGATTATTCCCGACAGGAAAGGAATTTTTGATAGTTCATATTTATTATTCAATTTTATTATTCAAATATAGCATATATATAAATAGGCTAATATATATAAATGTACTAAACAAAATAAAAATAATAATAAAAATATAAAGTTGAAAAAGTATCTGTACTGGTATCTGTGTTTTGTGTTATTTATTTAAAATATGTAGTAAAATGTTTTTTTAAATTAATGTGTTACTAAAATGTGAATTGATTTATATAAATCATATGACTGCAGTCATGAATATTATGTAATATATATTATTCACACCAATAAAATTGCTAATAAGCTGCTAGAAAAATGAGGCGGCAAATTAAATAAAAATAAAATCCCAGTAATATTTAAAATCAAAAGATTAAGCAAAAAGCAGATCCATTATTTCATTAATATTACCTGCTCCCGTTAATTTTAGATCACCCTCATACTTTAAATTTTTCAAATTACCCTCCGGAATTATAAGTTCTTCAAAATCAAGTTTAGCTGCTTCCTGTATTCTGTTTTTTATGCGATTAACAGCTCGAATTTCTCCCGAAAGACCAATTTCACCAATAACAGCAAGTTTGGGAGGCAGTGAAAAATCTCGTTCACTGGAAATAATAGAAGTAATAATCGGTAAATCAAGGGCAGGTTCAGAAACTTTTAACCCACCGGTTACATTAAGATGTACATCCTGACTTTGAAAGGAAAATCCGGCTTTTTTCTCGAGGACGGCCAGCAGTATAGAAACTCTTTTGCTGTCCAGCCCGGTGGTAACTCTCTGGGGAGAGGAAAATGCTGCCGCAGAAACCAGAGCCTGTACCTCAACCAGTATTATTCTGGTCCCCTCCAAAACAGGGGCCACAACAGAACCGGAAACACTATCCGGTCTTTCCTGGAGAAATAATTGTGAGGGGTTTTTGACTTCCTCAATTCCATCACTCTGCATACTGAAAACTCCAATTTCATTTGTGGAACCATATCTGTTTTTTACTGCCCGAAGAATCCGATAGCGGTAATTTCTATCTCCTTCCAGCTGCAGGACAACATCCACCAGATGTTCCAGAACCCGGGGTCCGGCCAGTTCTCCTTTTTTGGTAACATGACCTATTAAAAATACAGGAACCTCCTTTTTTTTAGCAATTTTCAGGAGGCTATTGGTAACTGTCTTTATCTGAGAGATACTCCCCGGAGAAGTATCACTCCGGGAATCATATATAGTCTGGATAGAATCAATAATCACCAGAGAATAATTATTATTACTTATTAAACCTTCTACCTTCTCATAATTTGTTTCCCCCAGAACAAGGAGGTCTTCACTTATAGCCTCCAGGCGTCGAGCCCTAAGTTCAATCTGCTGTGCTGATTCTTCAGCAGATACATATAATACTTTACCGTTTTTCTGGCTAAATCTATATGCAGCCTGAAGTACAAGGGTGGATTTACCTATACCAGGAGCTCCACCCAGTAATATCATAGATCCAGAAACTACTCCTCCACCCAGCACCCTGTCCAGTTCTCCTATTCCACACCGCTGCCGGGGACTGGATGACGAATTAAGCTCACTAATGGGAGTTGGTTTTATATCGGCAAATTCTTTGTTTTTTCCAGGATTATTCTCTTCCTTACTTCCAGCGGCAATCTCCTCCATAGAATTCCAGCTGCCGCAGTTAGAACAGCGTCCCATCCAGTTGGGGCTGACAAAACCACATTCCCTGCATTTAAATTTATTTTTCTGCTGAGCCATATAAAAAACTCCTGTATATTTTAAATAATTATAACATTTTTTTCACTATTTTACAAGACATAAAAAGGGACTCCGGCTGGTAATATTATATCCTCCGAAGCCCCATTTGCATTATCTGTCTTTTCCTTTTTTGGTTTATAAATTGACTTTATCCCACTTAATTTTCTATCCCATTTTTTAGCTCCTTGCTTCTGCTTCCTCTTCTGTTTTTCTCTGGTCTGTCTTCTTTTGATCTGTTATCCGGTTAAAAGTAAATTCATCATCTTCAACATCTATTTGTATGCTATCTCCTGATTGAATACTTTTATCCAGAATTTTTTCTGAAAGCCTGTTTTCAATTAATCTCTGAATAGCCCTTCTTAAAGGTCGAGCCCCATATTCAGCATCAAAACCCTTATCTACAAGTTTTTCTTTGCCTTCTTCTGTTATTTCTATATCTAATTCCTTTTCATCCAGTTTCTCTCTTAGTTCATCAAGCATCAGATCGACAATTTTTTTAATATGATCTCTATTCAGGGCATGGAATACAATGGTTTCATCCAGCCGATTTAAAAATTCGGGGCGGAAAGTTTTCCGGAGATCATTTAAGACATTATCTTTCATGGTCTCATACTGTTCCTGTTCCCCATCTGAGGCGGCAAAACCCAGCTGTGATCTATTTTCAATAAAATTGGCTCCAACATTTGAGGTCATGATGACAACCGTATTCTTAAAGTCCACTTTGCGTCCATGAGTATCAGTTAGTGAGCCATCTTCCAGAATCTGCAGCAGGATATTAAATACCTCCGGGTGGGCTTTTTCAATCTCATCAAAAAGTACAACTGAGTAGGGGCGGCGGCGCACAGGTTCAGTGAGCTGGCCACCCTCTTCATGGCCCACATATCCGGGAGGAGAACCAACCAACCTTGAGACAGAATGTTTTTCCATATATTCGGACATGTCTATCCTGATCATTGCATCCTCATCATCAAACATGGCTTCAGCCAGAGTTCGAGCCAGCTCGGTTTTACCAACTCCGGTTGGACCCAAAAATATAAAGGAACCAATCGGCCGATCCGGATCTTTTAATCCAGCCCGGGCCCGGCGGACTGCTTCTGAAACTGCTTTTATGGCCTCATCCTGACCCACAACCCGTTCATGAAGCTTGTCTTCAAGGTTGAGCAGTTTTTCAGTTTCCGCCTCTTCCAGTTTTGTTACCGGAATACCGGTCCAGCTGGAAACAATATGAGCAATATCATCTACATCAACCACCGAATCATTTCTTCCTTTTTCTTGCTGCCAGTTATCTTTGATCTCTTCTAATTTTTGATTTAATTCTTTTTCTTTATCTCTTAATTCAGCAGCCTTTTCAAATTCCTGATTTTT
>PWDW01000020.1 GCA_003553225.1 Halanaerobiaceae bacterium | reverse complement strand
CTCCATGCTTTTCTACTACTCCCATGGCCAGCAGACACACTCCTGTGTTTTTAGCAGCTTTTTTTAATTCTGGTGCAGTTAATTTTGCCCATTCCATATAAACTCCTCCTGCTCTTTTTCATTTATTTTAATTCCATTTTGATTTAACAGCATTATCTCATACCCCGCTTTAACTATATTAAATCGAATATCCCCCAGCCATAAAAACCAAAGCAGTTCCTTTCTCAAAGACCCACAGAAAAACTGTTAGCATCATAAATGGCTTCTGCCACCCGTTCTGCATTACAAAAAAAATATCCGTCCATTTTGCATAACACTCTAATAACTATAATTAAACACAAACCAAATTATTCCTCCCTCTCTTAAAATAATGCAACAGTTGAACAGCATTTAATTGGGGAAGGTTATATAAATCAAAATAAAGTCAGCTGCTCTGACAATCAAGCTTTTAAATTAATATACTTCCCTCAAGTTCTTCATTAGCGATTTCAAAAAAAATTCAACCCAATATTCCGGCAACTGCTAATAGGCCTGACTAATTGTTTATGGTCAGTACTCCCGGCGAAAGGTTCCTGGTTTTACAATCAATGGTAGTAATTTAAGTTTTTTGCTCAGTGAAATCTACATTTATTTCATTAATCTTCTGACCATCAAAGGCATACAGGGGCTCCAGTTCGGCCAGCAAGTTTTTTTCACCTTTATCATTCCACTTGAGTTTGTGAAAAACAAAAAAACCCCGCTCCTGATGAAAGGAACGAGGTTAAATTCACAATACCATCCTGTTTGTTATTTTTAACCCGGGTTTATCAGAAGCAGTAAAGTAATGTCATTGCCCCATAACCTGCCGGAAATTGAAATATTGTCTAATTTTTTTCCTGATCAATCAAGGTCAACTGTTACCTCAAATTCATCGGTGTGGTTATTATCAAGCCTTTCAACTTCCAAACCCACAGAATCGCTTTTCTGCCATTGATTATTTTCATCGTGAGGATCCAGCGTTACTTCTACATGTCCTCCGGCATTTATTGCATCCTCTCCAATTTCTACTATACCTATTACGTATTTCTTATCACGGTAACTTAAAATATCAGCTTCTGCCCCACCCTGATTATCTTCAATCTTGACAGAAAAATCCTCTTCGCTGAAGTTCTCTTTATCATGTAACTCTTCCAATTCATCAAAATAGCCCACTTCCAATTCCCATTCTTTAAATGCTTCTAAATCCACTCCAACAATATCCAGGGTGAAAATTAGTTTTTGAGTATTATCTTCGATGGGTTCAGGATCTTCGGTTACCAGGGAACTTGAAACTTTAACCTGACCCTCAGCCTGATCATCATCGCTGCTTACTATCACGTCATAAATTCCCGGTTCCACTTCATCTTCAGTTACTTTCTCGGTAAATGACACCTGGCCCTGTTCACCAACTTCCAGGCCAAAATTTTCTTCCACCATTATCGGGGCTATAGGCTCTCCACCTTCAGGAACAGCATATAGCTCAATATCCTGGCGGGCCAGTTCTTCTCCCGTGTTTCTAATATCAGCCGAAACCGTAACTTCCTCATTTATTTCCACTTCTTCAGGAACAATATCCAAATTGCTGACTTCAAAATTTCCCTCGCCGAATATGATGAACATTTCAGCCTCGGCATCATCTTCACTGCGAATTTCCATCAAATGGTTTCCCTTCTCAATTTCTTCGGGAACTTTCCGGCTGAAACTTATACTATCTTCTTCCCCTGCCGCCAGAGTAAGGTCTTCTTTGTCCAGCAAATCAAGTTTTTCTCCTTCTGGAGCAGTATAAAGTTGAATCTCCTGAGTTCCTTCTTGAAAGCCAAGATTTTCAATGTCAGCCTCACCAGTTACTTCTTCCCCGGCATCTACTTCTTCAGGTTCTATATTTAAATTTTTGACCAGAAAAAACACCTCTGCTTGACTTAATTTTACCTCATAATCGTAAATATCCCCGTCTACTACCAATTCTCCCGTTTCCCTCAGATACCCATCCCGGGAAACTTCATAGGAATAGGTGCCCTCTTCCACACTGGAAAAGTGAGCCACACCCTCTGTGTCGGTTTTTTCCTTTAGACCGTTTAGTTCAACCTGGGCCTGCTCAAGTTCGTTTTCCTGCTCATCAAGAACCTCAAATTTCACTTCATACTCTTCAGGAAATATAAGACCACAGCCAGAAACAGCCAGCAGAACGAACAGTACCATCAGCACCGGAGCCCAAATCTTAAGCTTACTCACTACAAGCACCTCCTTTCATGTTTTAATTTTCTTACTTTTCTAACGATCATGATTTAAGGTTAGAAAAATTCTCTTTCTCCTGTTCTGTTTCATTTTATTTTTAAAAATAGAAGGTGAAAAAATATATTTTATCTTCTAACTTTATTTTATTTTAAACAGATAAATAATTCAACCTGAGTTTTCACTGCATACTACAGGTTCCTATTAATTAAACTAACTTTCTTAAAGATTATTTTATATATTTTTTTAATTGTTTCATTACATATGTATCTCTCTTTGTCCACCTTGGTGCTTTTTGGGAATTTGAGTTTAATATAATCTTATTTTTTTTAATTGCAAGATCAATATTAATCCATTCAGGGCTAAATCCCAATTCTTTTTCATATTCATCTAAACATAAATCAAAATAATTTTCATCTATTTCACATATGTAATAATATGATGTCATTTTAAATACATCATATTATTTTTCTATTGGTTTTTTAAATTCTATTATTTTGCCTATATTACCTTTTATTTTTGTAACCAAGCCCCCACATGCTTCCTTTATCTCCCTCTTAAGTGCTCCAATGGCAGTTTCTTCAGCTTCTATTCCTCCACCTGGAAACTTGTAATCACCGTTTTTAGTTGAAAAAATCATTAGTATTTTGTTTTTCTTTAATATAATTCCTCTTACAGCTTCACGAGTTATTATTTTACCATCCAAATCTAAATTCTTATTATGATATATTTTTTTAAATATTTCCATAGTTCACCTTCTTGATTTATACAAAAAAGATTTAAATTGATTAACAATAACTTAACTAGCCACACTATGTCTTATAAAATCATTTATATGACGTTTTGCTCATTCTACTTTTTAATATTAAATTAACTTTCAAACTACCTTTGCATATTATGTAATATAAATGTTATAATATTATCGAGTGAGGTGACAATTGTGAGAACTATAAAAATACGTAAAGTAGGAAATAGTTATGGATTTACCATTCCTAAAGAGCTCATGGAAAAGTATCATTTGAATGAAGGCGAAGAACTTCATGTTATTGAGGAAAAAGATGGATTCACTCTAACCCCCTATGACCCCGAATTTAAAGCATGGTCTGATAAATTCGAAAAAACAAATAAAAAATACAAAAACACTCTAAAAGCATTATCAGAATGAAAAATATAAATTTTATTCCCAAACAGGTTATCTTACATTTCCATGAGCAACTTATTGAACTTTATGATGGAACTACAGGAATAAGAGATGAACAATTATTAGATTCTGCTCTTGAACAACCCAGGTCATCTTTTGCAGGCTCTTTTTTACACGAATCAATATTTGAAATGGCAGCAGCTTATGGATTTCATATTTGTAAAAACCACCCTTTTGTAGATGGAAACAAACGAATTTCGCTCGTCGCTATGGACACTTTTCTCCAAAAAAATGGACATGAGATAACTGCTTCCGAAAAAGAAACTTATAAAATAATCATCGCACTATCCTCTGGGGAAATTTCAAAACAAGAACTCACAGAATGGCTAAAGGAGAATACTGAATCTATTTAAACACCTTGATTTTTAACTTAATTATCAAGGTGTTTTTTCTTTTAATTGATTTTAAATGTCTGGTTTTTAAAACAGTAAACCCCTATAAATTTGTATACTGTTTGTATACTGAATGTTCTTTTTCTCCCAGATTAATCACACACTCACCAACCAATAAGGCTAAGGAAGCATCTCCTTCATTTCTTCAATATCAGTAGTTGGCAGCTCACAGTTGAGATTGCTGCAGACATAAATCGTGGTTTCTTCTTCTTTCATCGTAAAATCATCTATATAGTTACAAACCTTCACAATTTCTGCCTCTTCTCTTTTTTCGGATTTACTGCCCGGCCCCGGTTTAAAAATCAATATCCTGTTGGGCATATAATTTTTCCGAAAAAATTCTTTGGTCTGCTTTATTTTTTCTGACTCCCTGCGGCCAACGAGGACAATACTGAAAAATGAATCTGCAAAATCGGATCGGGTATTTAAAAACTGCAGGTGGCTGTTCGGAGCACTTTTGACCCGGGCAGAAAAAGCTTCAATCAGCATTTCACCTTTTTTGCGGTATTTCATCTCCCCGGTAATGTGAAACAGCCGGGTTAAATTCCACAGGGCTATCGAATTACCCGAGGGCCGGACCCTATCCTGGACCGGTTTTCTCCTGGTCAGCAGTTCTTCCGCTGTCCAACTCTTCTGCCTTCGGGCCGGCAAGTATTTTTCTTACTTCCTGGGTAGTCCAGACGTAATATTTGCCTTCCACTCCTTCACTGTCAGCATCCTCG
>PWDW01000035.1 GCA_003553225.1 Halanaerobiaceae bacterium | reverse complement strand
TTGGGCGGTAGTTCAAAAAACATATGAACATGGTCTTTCCAACCATTAATTGCAAGAGGATAAATATCAATGCTTTTTGCTATGCCACCGATGTAACTGAACAATTTTGGCCTCAACTGTTAACTTAAAAAGTTATGTTACTGAAAATACCGTATGTACGTTGAGTTGTGTATATGTATTTGCCATAGTTTAAGGTTTTTGGGTTAATAAAATAGTTTTCAATTGTTTTGTAAATATAAAAAACTCCTGAATATAATAGTTTATAAAAAATTACTGTCGCCGCTGACGCGGCTTTTGGGATGTGCATTGCCTGGTTTCTACCATATTTTCGCCGCTAGCGCGGCTTTTGGAGATGCGTGTATTGTTTCTGCCATATTATCACGGCTGAGGCGGCTTTTGGGATTACGTGTATTGATTAATTTCTACCATATTATCACAGCTGACTCTGCTTACCTTCACCGAACAAGGCGTAGCAATGCTTTCAGGAATTTTAAGAAGTAAGAAAGCTGTTGAGGTTAATGTTAAAATTATGCGTGCTTTTGTTGATATGCGTCGTTTTTTGTCCCATAACTTTGAGGTGTAATACCGCAATGGTTGACCTGGTATTTGATTACTTACCTCTACGAAACTTTAAATAAGGAATCAGATCTTCATTTTTATCTCCCGTAGTACCGTCATATTCGATACTAACTACCGGGATATCTGTTATTTCTTCAATTCGCGAAGCCATTGCCTCGGTAACTAAGGATGGACAACAATATGATGGATTGGTCTGTACGAATAAAGATATATCAGGATATTTTTGAATTAATGAATGAATTTTAAGGATATTATCCAAAGATTCCCCTGAGTGCAGAATATTAAGTCCAAATTGATCTAACCAGTGTTTAATATTGCCGTTTTCCCCTTTATTTGGTTTACCAAGTATCCTGTTGAACAAAGGATTAAATTTATCTTCTACCAGTGGAATCAAAGAAGTGAGAAACTTAAATTTTACATATTCGCTGTACTGACCCGTTTTAAATTTTCTCCCCGTTATGGTATCGGCAATTATTTTAATATATTCGCTAAATGGGGTTGTTATAACCTCTCCCCCATTCTCCTCCACTGTTTTTATCAAATCCTGATTCATTAAATCATTGTCTCTCACATATAAATCACCGAATATAGCAACCTTTGGTTTATTAGTATTTTCCGTTTCAATAGCTTCAAAATCACTTATGATTTGCTCCAAAACTTCATATTTAGGCTTACCATATCTGAATACATCATAGAGAGTTTGTAAAGCATTATTCATGACTGCATTAGTCTCGCCGGTATTTTTTTCATAAGGCCTTATTTTACAGCTAATCTTACGAAGATAACCTCCAAACATATAGGCAAGATATGCATTAATTGCTGTCTTTAGGGTTAATTTATAGAAAACCATATCTCCAAGGTAAACAGAGGTGTTTTCTAATCCATTTCCATGGTGGTCTAACAATTTTTTGACAAAATGGGGAAACATGCTTATATTGCAGGACATATCAGATTTCAACTGCCATAAAACAGTTTCTGACGGATCCAGATTATTTGTCTCTATATATTCAATTGCATCCTGTACAATAATATTTAAAGGAAGACATTGACCGGTATTGGTGCTCAAACTTCGTTGGATAGACTCCCGGGTACTGTTAACCAACCGGGCATCTATACCGCTGTTTCTAAGCACCGCTTCCAACAATGGTCCTACACATGAATCCCATGAAGGCAGTAATACAGTCTTATTCTTAAGTTTACTTGAATCACTAATAAAAGTTTCAGAAAAATCAGGTTCCGGCAAATTGGACTTTTGAACCAAATTGCCAAACTTATTAAAATCAATACCATGTGTGCTAAGAATTTCAGAAACATCCTTCATCATTGTTCTTATAGATTCCTGCCAGGAATTATGTTTAGAATAAGTTTTTTCTTTATCAAGATGATCCTTTTTCTTATTTGCCTCTGAAGTAATTATATTATTTGTCAACCCTACTTTATTAAAATGATTCCTAAAAGCCCTTATTCCAGCTTCTATGCGTGTTTCATAACCCACAGCCGAATCTTGTTCGTCAAGTTGAAGTATCAAATAAGGCTTTTTATAAGAATTCATAATCTCCTTGAAATATTCCATTACAAACGAATCAGGAGAACATTTAAAAGAGGTTACCAATACGGGATAGCTATTTTCGGTTTTGGCAACTACCTCAGCAGAATAAAGTATTTTAGAGGCAAACTTCCATGTTATCGCATTTAGTAATTCCGCGGATTTAGATACCTGCCGGCTTTTAAAAGGCAACATGTCCATAAAAAAGGTTTTGATGCCGTTTTTTTCAATTAAATCGGGAATATTATTGTTCATGGTTTGCGATAAAACCGTATAAGGCCGGCCCAGCAACATTATATGGATATCATCAGCATCCTTTGTTTCGGTAGAATACAGTTCTTGCCATTTTTCAAACATCGATTGCGTATATTTTTTTGCCTTATCATAAGCATTGGCCACCTTGAAAAAGCCAATATCCATACCAATAGCTTTTAACATCTTATATAGCTCGAATTGTACAAAAATATCGCCTTGTGCTGACTTTAAGGTAGGTGACAATATTTTATCCCTTGAAGCAAAATGATCAGAAGAAGAAACTATCGAGGGTAAAAACTGTGTATAATAACAATACTTTTTATCCAATTTTGTTCCTGGTTTTTCTTCAAAATATACCGGCAGGAATATATAATCAGCTTTTTGTATCAGGTAATCGACATGGCCGTACATTGCAGTTATTGGAGCGCAAAACTCAGCCCCGGCAATGTTCTTCCCATCTTTAACTGGAGAAGTGCAGGTTTCGCTGGTGATTGCTTGAATAGATAACAGGTCAAAAAATTTCCGCCAAAAAGGTATTTCCTCATAAAGATGCAGGCCGGCCGGTATACCCATGGTCATTGAACCTTCATTTGCGCCGGGCGGGAAACTGAATAATTCTTTTCTTTTTGACATCAAGTGAAATGACAGTGAAGGATGTTTAACAAATTTCTTCTCATTATATTCCCTTCCGCATAAAAAACCATAGGCTTCTATTTCGTTGCCAATTTTTGCTACTTTAAGTTTGCAATTGTTGTTGCATAATTTGCATATTTCGCTGGAAACAGGAATATCTTTTTTATAAATATCCAGCCCTCTGAATTTTGTTAAGCCCACATTTTCTTTATATAATTCAAGGGCTGTACCCATAGCGCCTGTTAAATGGCAAAATTTGGAAACTTTGATGGGTTTTTGCAGTTTTTGCTCGAAAGCTGCCAAAAGAGACTTGTTTTTTGCAGTAGCCCCCTGGAAAGTTATATTACTGCCAATTTGAGCTTCCACAGCCACTTTTGTAAGATAGTTGTCTCTTATAGAATGCAGCACAGATGCCATTATTTCCTCTGCTTCATAGCCTTCATTTTGGTAATAATTCAGGTCACGTTCCATAAATACGGTGCAGCGATCACTTGCAAGGGGAGCCTTAGAGTTTTCCGCACGTTGCGAGTATTCACTTAACGGGCATTCAAGTCTTTTTGCCTGTTCCTCAATAAAATTACCCGTTCCTGCAGCGCAGATATTGTTCATGACCGAAAAAGTTACCATACCATCATTCATGAGGGTAAACTTCGAATCCTGGCCACCAATTTCAATAATAGTGTCAGTTTCAGGATTCAATTCATATGCAGCACTGGCATGAGAAGTAATCTCATCAAGCATAATATCTTCTCCCAGAATTTTTCCTACGAATTTTCGCCCTGACCCGGTAGTTCCGGCACCAATAACATGGAATTTGGTCGGTACGTTTTCCTCGATATCTCGTATGGACTCCAAAATAACCTGTACGGCTCGCAAGGGTTGCCCCGATGTACGTGTATATAGTCCGGCAATTGCAGTTTTTTGTTCATCGAGTAGGACAGCCTTAGTGCTTGTAGAACCAATATCTATACCCAAAAATACAGATATGTTATCCTTGCCCGGGTTAGCATACAAATCTACTTCCACGGGTTTCATTGCAGGAAAATGAGTTGAGCGAAACTCGTAGCTTTTCAGCGAGTCAAAATCAGGATAGTCAGAAAGTTTTAATTTCAAGGGAGGATAATACAATTTTTTTTCTTTTTTCCCCTGCTCTATTATTTGATAAGCATCCGTGATTTGTATATCCTGAATGGAACCTGCATCTTTACTGTTTAATGCGGCTCCAATAGCTCCATACACATTTGCATATTTATTCACGTGTATGGGGATTCCGGTCAGTTTTTCCAGGTGATTGGTAACGGCTTTGTTTAATGCCACTCCTCCTGCAGCAACAACGGAGTCTTTATCCGAATCAAAAAAAACCGTATCGGCAATATTTTTTGCCAATCCGTAGCACAGTCCGTCACATATCGCTTCCAGTGAATACCCTTCCTGCTGAACGTGAATAAGGTCTGTTTTGGCAAATACGGCACACCTCGACGCAATTAATGGAATTTCCCTTTTATTGGCAAGAGCTTTGTCACTGAACTCTTTAATATTATCAAGATTAAGCCT
>PWDW01000030.1 GCA_003553225.1 Halanaerobiaceae bacterium | reverse complement strand
TGGGAATTGTCCGCCGTGAGCTGACCGTACTGACCCTGCTGGAGATGAATTTAACCTCTCTTCAGCTTTTTGTGGCCGCTCTGGTAGGCCTGTTTTATGTACCCTGTATTGCTGTATTTGCCGTTTTGAATAGTGAATTCAACCTGAAGGTAACCGGTATGGTGCTTTTTATTACAGTTTTCACTTCCTTTTTTCTGGGTGGTTTAGTATCCCGATTGGGGGGCCTGTTTTTATAGGATTTTAGTTATTGACAGGGCCAGCTGGATATAATAATATGTAAGATAGAAATATAAAAATAAGAAATCCAGGATGAAAATGCTGTGTTCACCCGGAGGCTCTGAATCTAAATAACAGGAGAATGTATGTTCTTTTTGGTGAAATAATTAACAAGAAAAAGCCAGGGGGTAAAATCAATGGCAGAACAAGAAAAAGAAACTGAACAACAGACAGCCGAAGTGCTTGAGGAAAGAACCCGGGAGCTTGTTGCTCTGGGTGCCAGTGTGGCGGCTAACTGTCTGCCCTGTTTTAAGTATCATTTTCGCAAACTCAATGAGCTGGAAGTAACGGCCTCAGAAATGGAAGAAGCCGTTAATATAGCCCGGAAGGTCAAAGAAAATCCTCCCCGGCATATGGAGGAACTGGCCGACAAACTTTTAAGTGGGTTATATGAAAGGGAAAATAAGTAAGACAGTTCTGGAAGCTGAATTTTTTGACAATACGTAATCTGTCAGGGAGGAAGTTTTATGGAAAATATTTTGGAAATAGAAAATCTGGGTTTAAATCTGGGCTCCAAGAAGGTGTTCACCGATGTTTCATTTACCATTAGTTCCGGAGAAGTAACGGCTGTTATCGGGCCCAATGGATGTGGGAAAACATCTCTGGCTTACAGTATCATGGGGCTTAAAGAATATCTACCTGAACAGGGCAGTATCTTATATAAAAATGAAAATATAAATAAATACAGTATTGATGAAAGAGCCCGAAAAGGAATAACTCTGGCCTGGCAGGAACCCCCCCGGCTGGAAGGGGTAAGTGTCCGAAAGTTTCTGGCCCTGGGACTGGAAAGTCAAAAAAAAGAAGTGACAGAACAGCAGCTGGAGTCGGTTTTAAAAGAGGTGGGTATGAGTCCCCGTATATATCTGGACCGAGATATCGATGATACTCTAAGTGGGGGAGAGAGAAAAAGAATTGAACTGGCTTCTATTTTAATTATGGAGCCAGAACTGGTAATATTGGATGAACCAGATTCCGGTGTGGATATAGTAGCTTTGAACAATATTGGTACAGTTATTAACAAACTTAAGGAAAAAAATACGGGTATTTTAATGATAACTCACTCCGAAGAAATGCTGAAGTATGCTGACAAGGCAGTTCTTTTGTGCCATGGAGAAATTCTAAAAAAAGGTGATCCCAAGGAGATCAGTGTGTTCTATCAACAGGAATGCCGGGACTGTGAAGTTGATGATTATGATTCACATCGAGAAAAACGGCAGAAGATGAAGGGCGGGGTGAAAGATATTGGATGATTATCAAATGATGGTAAAAGCCTATAAAGAGGCCGGGGGAGAAGATGTTTTTTCTGACAGTGAAGTTGCTCATGTTGTTCTGGAAAGAGACAATGTGCTGGGCTCCCATGAAGTAGAAGGCCTTGAGGTTAATATTAAAAAAAGAGAAAAAGGCCGGGTCCAGGTTGAGATTGATGTAAAATCAGGGAAGGTTATTAAAAATCCCGTTCATATGTGTTTTGGGGTTCTTCCGGAAAAGGGCCTGCAGGTAATAGATATGGAGGTTAATGTAGGTCAGGGGGCAGAAATTGAAGTAATGGCTGACTGCATTTTTCCCAATGCCAGTGAGGTAAAGCACATTATGGAAGCTGAAATAAATTTAGCGGAAAACAGCAAATATACCTACAGAGAAAATCACTATCACGGTGAAGGGGGAGGAGTAGAAGTTCAGGCTGAAGCCGAAATTAAGGCCGAACCCGGCAGCTATTTTTATTCTGTTTTTTCACTTCTAAAGGGGCGGGCCGGTAAAATTAGTTTTGATTATCAGGCCGACCTGGCTGAGCACTCGACCCTGGAGATGCTGGCCCGGATCAGGGGTAATAGTGAAGATGAAATTACAATTAGAGAGGCCGGTGTGCTGCGGGGTGCCGGGGCCCGGGGTATTCTGGATTCTAAAATTGCCCTGCAGGATAAAGCTTCAGGTGAGATTTTGAATGAATTGACTGCCTGTGCTCCGGGTGCTCAGGGCCATGTTGACTGTACAGAGGTAATCAAGGATGAGGCCACCGCCCGGGCTGTTCCCATAGTAAATGTGGAACATCCGGAGGCTAAAATAACCCATGAAGCCGCTATAGGAAGTGTGGATGATGCCAAACTTCAGTCCCTGATGTCACGGGGTTTAAACGAAGAGGAAGCTACCGAAGTTATTGTTCAGGGTATGTTAAAGGGGTGAACATAAACTTGTTTTTGAAGATGGGTAATGGATTTTCCCCTGAATCAGGGGGTTTAGATTCCTGCAGTTATATATCATCTAAGGAGGGGAAAATCAGTGGATTCCTGTGTAATTATCATCGGAGCCGGTCCGGCAGGCAGCTGGCTGGGGTATAATCTTTCCCGGCAGGGGATTTTGACTGATGTGCTGCCAGATATTATATAATATAAAATCCTGAATCAATCTCAAGGGATGATTCAGGATTTGATATGTTTTTGTTAATTATTATTAATGTTTTCTGTTTTTATATCTTAACCTTCACCTGTTCTCCATTCCGGGCACCGGATTCATAGATAGCATCAAAAATTTTATTCAAAATCATGCCTTTTTGAGGACTGGTATCCGGTTCTTTTCCGGTTCGACAGCATTCTAAAAAGTGGCGGCTCATTTTCATGCTGCCGCTTTCTCCTTCTGCCCTGAGGTCCAGGTCAATTTTATCCTGATCCTGCATATATATTTTGGTGTCCCCTTCCTGTACAAATCCACCCCGGGTACCCATAACATTTATCCACTCCTGGTTGGGTCTGTTAAGGGCCCAGCTGGCTTCAAGAACGACTGTGGCCCCACTGGAGAACCTTATGTGTGCTGTGGCCAGGTCTTCGACATCGAAAAATCCACTGTCATCTCTAAAACCCCAGCCTCCTTTACCTTTTCCTTCGGACCCAAATTTATCATAGGTTGCTGCGGTAACGGTCTCTGGTTCGGGATAACCCATTACAAAAAGACATCTGTCAAGAACATGAACTCCTATGTCAGCACAGGGTCCACCTCCGGCTTTGTCTTTTTGGGTAAACCAGCTGCCCCAGCCGGGGATTCCGCTTCTGCGCAGATATCCACATCTACCATAGTAAATTTCACCAAAGTTTTTTTGGGCAAATTTGCGGGCATACTGTATTTCAGGCTGATAACGGGACTGGAGGGTAACCATAAGGGTCTGTCCGGTTTCTTTCTGTACCTGGACCATTTTTTCAGCTTCCCGGCCATCAATGGCCATTGGTTTTTCCGTCAGGACATGTTTGCCCGCCTTCATGGCCGCAATAGAGACCGTAGAGTGCAGGTGATTGGGCAGACAGATAACCACCGCATCCAGTTCATCCAGCTTCAGCAGTTCCCGGTAATCTGTAAAGGCCTGAGGAATATCATACCTGTCACAAAAATCTTTCACCCGCTGTTCACGCTTATCAACCGCAGCCGTTATTTTGACTCCAGAAATCTGGCCAAAGTGTTCTGCATGAGTGGGGGCAATAGAAACGGTTCCGATTATTCCCATTTTGAAACTATCATTTTTCATTACAAAATCCTCCCTGAATTTAATATATGTTTTTACAACTGTTATAATTATATTATACTGTCAGCAGCAGAAATTCAACTTCAGCCCAAAAAAAATAAAAATGTATTGACAGAATTTAGAACATATTATATTCTTAGACATATAAATAAATCATTTGGGTTAGCTGTCTGGGGCAGGAAAGGGAAAAATGAGGATATTGCTTACAGGAACCAAAAGATGAGGAAAGTGTGCTTTGCACAGAACCAGGGCAGATAAGGGGCAAAATTAGAAAAATGACAGCAAGATAATATATCAGCAAGAAATATTAAATAATTTTGGATAAGAAATAGTTACAAACAGCAAAAAACAGCTAAAGAAACTGTCAACGGCAGATCTAAACTGCAGGATTGCAGATAAATAAGGAGAGGTAATATGGAATCCAAAAATGGAAATAAGCAGGTGGGTGTACAGGCTGAAAACCAGACTGCCAGAGCCCTGGAAGTCCAGGGTCTAAAAAAGTATTATGGCAGCATAAAGGCGGTAGATGGTGTTTCTTTTTATGTTAAAGAGGGACAGGTTTTTACCCTGCTGGGGCCCAATGGGGCCGGGAAAACAACCATTGTTGAAATCCTGGAGGGTCTAAAAGAGGCTGATGCCGGTGAACTTTTCTTTTTCGGCCAGAAGTGTGAAAAGATTGGAAAAAAAGAAAAAGAACAGATTGGAGTCCTGCTCCAGGAAAATAATTTTATTGATCGGATTAAAGTTAAGGAGATCGTAAATATGTTTGCTGCTTTTTTTAAAAAAGCAGTACCCACTAAAGAAATTCTGCAGCGGGTTGTGC
>PWDW01000182.1 GCA_003553225.1 Halanaerobiaceae bacterium | reverse complement strand
CCTTCCCGAAGATAGTTACGTTTATCACTTCGTTTTGGAACACAGTCATCACATTTTTAGAATTTAATTTTTTGAAAATTAATGTGCTGTTAATTAATATACAATTCTATGAAATTTTCCTCATATATTATATTTTCCATATAAACATTCCTTATCCTGCTTTAAAAACAATACCCCTTTTAAATTTATATATATTTAATGACCTTGATCATCTTCCTTTAAACATCGAAACCTATACAGTAAAATCCCACCAAAACACAAAAACAGAAAAAAACAGCCCTCTGGACTAAAACAGCTGTCTTTACCGGTCTATATAATTTGCATATTTGATTTTAAAAATTCATGATAACTTCCACTGACCCTGGCTGCCCCCAGAACCACTCTTTGGGCCAGAGTTGCTGCCAGCTTCAAATTTTCCCCTGAATACTAAACTTAATTATCCATCTGTGCTTGACAACTTGACAATATGACATCATTGTCATATAATCAATTTATAATGACACCCGTGTCATAATCAATCTTTAAAAGGAGCCTCACCATGCCCAAAGAAACTTTCTACAACTTACCGGAAGACAAACAGGAGACCATTATCCAGGCTTTGCTGGAGGAATTCTCCGATTATTCCTTTGCTGAGGCAAGTGTGTCCGGGATCATTGACCGGGCCGAAATTCCGAGGGGCAGCTTTTATCAGTACTTTTCTGACCTGGAGGATGCCTACCGGTTTATCATTAAACAGATAGCGGAAAAAAAAGTGGAATACTTCAATCAGCGGATGGCAGACTACACAGAACTGCACACCATGGATTTGCTAAAAAAACTGTATCAGCTGGGTATAGAATTTATGCAGAACAACCCTCAATTTGCTGCTGTGGGTAATAATTTTTTGAAGGAAGATAAACAGCTGAAAAATAAAGTTTATGACAAATATCAGGATTTATCACTGCAGTTTTACCGTAAACTTATCCAGAGGGGGTGGGCAAGAGACGAAATTGACGGCAGTCTGGACCTGGAGGTTACCAGCGGATTTCTCTTCCAGCTTAATGTCTACCTGATGAACTACTATGTCGATCATTATGGGGGTGAAAAACCCCTGGCCAATATGAACCAGTACCTGTCTTTGGTGGAAGAAATGATGTATATCCTGGAAACCGGAATTAAAAGTAAAGAAGAATAACAGCTCTTTTTTAAAATAGCGAATAATTAAAACCTGGTGAAAGAAGGGGAAATTATGTTCACAATTAAAAACTTAACCTATCGTTACCCGACAAATAAAACCGACACCCTCAATGGTTTAAATTTCAAAATCCAGCCGGGAGAGATCTTAGGTCTTTTGGGTCCCAGTGGAGTCGGGAAAAGCACAACCCAGAACATACTGATCAAACTGCTGGATGATTACCGGGGGGAAATAACTTATCGGGACCGACCCCTGAATGATTATGGTTCCGAATATTACCAGGAAATAGGGGTTGGTTTTGAACGCCCGGTCCACTTTGGAAAATTAACAGCTGACGAAAACCTTAAGTTCTTCAAAAAACTGTATACCACCACTGCCGATACAGATCAGCTGCTAAAAAGACTGGGGCTGTATCAGGACCGCCACAAAAAGGTGGGGGAATATTCCAGAGGTATGAAAGTCCGGCTGAATTTTGTCCGCGCCCTGCTGAACAAACCGGAAATGCTCTTTTTAGATGAACCGACCGCCGGGCTTGATCCTAAAAATTCGCGCATTATCAAGGATATGATCCAGGAGTTCAAAGACAGGGGAGGAACTATCCTGCTGACCACCCATCTGATGAATGATGTGGAGGAACTCTGTGATCGGGTGGCTTTTATGGTGGAGGGCAGGATTGTCGAAATTAATACCCCTAAAAACCTGAAACTGGCCCATGGTCAGCGGAAACTGCAGGTGGAATACAGTAACCAGGACAGCACCAGCCTGAAAGAATTTGGCCTGGAAAATTTAGGTCAAAATCAGGAATTCCTGGAGCTTATCAATAATAAAAAGATTATCACCATGCATACCCAGGAAATGACCATGGACAACATCTTTATTGAAGTCACAGGGGTGAAAGACCATGTATAATTTCCGAACTTTATTGGCCGGTGAACTGCAGAGAATGCTGAAATATCACATCCTGACCGCCAGTGTCCTGGTCGCCTTTTTCTGGATCGGGGCCCTGCACCTGCTGGAGACAGGAGACATTAGCTATTTCTTTTCTCTGATTGTTTTCTTTGATGTAGTCTCCATGTCCATCGTCATGGTGGGGGTAACTATCTTTTTTGAAAAACAGGAGGGTGTGCTTCAGAGTATCTTTGTCTCTCCGATCAGCAAAGATGAATTTATTTTTGCCAAAACCACTGGCAACCTGCTGCAGAACCTGATTACGATCCTGATTGTTTATTTTTATACTCTGCTATTTCAAAATATAAATATTAATTTAGCCGGGCTGCTGGGAGCAATCCTGTTGATCGGGCTTTTTCATTCCCTGGTTGGTTTCCTGATTATTTATTACTGCCGGGATTTTACTGAACTTTTGGTCAATATGGCCGCCTACTTTCTGATCTTTACCATCCCCATCATTCTCGAATTTATGGGTGTCCTGGGGACTCTGGCCACCAATCTGCTTTATCTTTTGCCCACCAAAGCCTCGGCCGTGCTGATGGAAGGGGTCATCGGTCAGGCCCAGACCCGGGAACTGATGCTCTCGGTGTTCTACCTGATCATTGGTTCCCTAATACTGGGTTATTTTGTGCGCAGAAAGTTTAAAATATTTGCAGCCCGGGAGAGTGGTGTCTAAAATGTATCTAACCTTTATTATCAGTGAGTTTAAAAAATGGCTTCGGGAACCTTTAACCAGAATCATTATCTTCTACCCTTTGCTTTTTGGAGCTATAGGGCGTTACCTTTTACCCTATGTGGAAGAAAACACCGCTTTTATGATTGCACCTTATGCGGACATCATTACCGCCAGCCTGGTTTTGATGATGCCCATGATCTTTGGAGCCTTAATCGCCTTTTCCATACTTGATGACCGGGATGATGATGTCCTGGATGCGGTGGCGGTCACTCCTTTAGGTCTGACCAAATTCTTTTCTTTCCGGCTAATTATGATCTATCTCTGTTCTTTTCTGGCCTGCCTGTTCGTTATTCTATTTGCCGATATCGTACAGCTGAAACTTACGGCCATAGTACACCTTTCAGCCCTGGCCTCACTATCGGCACCGATGACCGGGCTGTTTATCAATGCCTTTGCCAAAAACAAAATCGAGGGGTTTGCCGTAATGAAAGGTTTTGGGGCCCTGATCTTTTTTCCGATCATTGCCCTGTTTTTCACAGATTTTAAAGAACTCTTTTTTGCCCTGGCCCCCGGCTTTTTCCCGGCCAAAATGCTCAGCACCTTAATAAGAAGTGAAAAAACAATGTTTTTAAGCTACAGTACCTATGTACTGGCCGGCTGGAGCTATGGGTTTATTTTAAATATTCTCTCCTATAAGATTTTCCAAAAACGAAAATGAATATAAAATAAATAATAATTATTATTTCTATCAAGCAGGAATTTTTAAACTTATATAAAATATAAGAGATAAAGGAATAAAAATACAAACTAACCCTGCAGGGGGACTAAAAAATGGAAAAAAGCCAACGAAAAAAAGCAGTACTGTTAATGTCCGCAAACACCGCAGCTTTTCTATTTATGGTAATTGTTAACTTTCTGGCCAATTACCTGCCGCTTAATAATACACCAACAGAAGAAATTTCCGATATGTACTATAATATTTTCACTCCGGCTGGTTTCACCTTCATTATCTGGGGTGTTATTTATCTGCTGCTGACGATACTGGTAATTTATTTGATCAAAGGGCTAAAAGACAATAACCAGCAGGCGGTTCAGGCAGTTTTAAAAATGAGGTGGTGTTTTATTGTCTCCTCTCTGTTCAATGGAAGCTGGCTTTTTGCCTGGCATTATGACCGGATCGGCATTTCCTTAATTCTGATGCTCGGTCTGTTAGCCTCTCTAATCAAACTGTATCTCAATCTCAGAAATCTCTCCTTTGCTCCGGGTTTTTATCTGCTGCCGATCAGTGTTTATCTGGGCTGGATAACTGTGGCGACTGTGGCCAATATTGCCGTGTTTTCGGTTTCCGTTGACTGGGGGCGGTGGGGGCTTTCAGCCGAATTCTGGTTTACTGTTCTGCTGCTGTTAGTTTTGGCTGTGGCGGCCGTAGTGGTGTTAAAAAAACGGGATACGGCTTATGGCCTGGTTATTCTGTGGGCTTTGATCGGCATTTTCTCGGCCCGTGCTGGTGATCAGCCCGGCTGGAATTATGCCACCTATGCCGCCCTGACAGCCGCTGTGGTTATGGCATTAATTCTAATCCAGAAGATACGCAGTGGGTTAAAAAGAGATACGGCCCAGGTTTAAACAATTCAGGTTATATAATTCAGGTTATATAATGAGGTGATTATCATATTAGAAAGACATAGGGTAGCCTTAATCATTATTTTCCTTATTTTACTGTTAACTTCTTGTTTGCTTTTTTTGAAAAATCCCCTGCTGGCCGCTTCGGTTACCTACCGGGGAGAGCTGGATGAAATTGCTCACAGCTTTTT
>PWDW01000163.1 GCA_003553225.1 Halanaerobiaceae bacterium | reverse complement strand
ATAAACTATATTTTTAATGGCTTATACTTGACTAACTTAAATCCAGTGCTTTCTCACTATTTCACACGGGGAGTTATTTCTACTTCCTGTAGTTCAATTATGACTTCCCCGGCTTCCGGTGCCCGTAATAAGCACCGCTTTTATGTTCTATTATTGTATTTCTATAATTATCATTGTACTCCTTTAATTTACAGTAATTTTTTTGAGCTAATTCTTAATATATACTTATTGATAATTCCAAAAACAACTTCTTCACAATATAATTCTCAAAAAAGTCTTCAGAAATCTCCCGGTCCTCTTCAATTATGCGGGTGTAAATCATGGTGGTTGAGAGGTCTGAGTAGCCTAATGCCTTCTTAACCAGTCTAATTTTATTTGTCTTCCTGTAAAGATTCGTAGCAAAACAAATCAATGTTATCAGCGTCAAGCCAGAGGTTTCTGTCCTTAGCGCCCTTTTCCTCTTTAACCATGAGCTTGCCTGACATGAGATCTACATGCTCCCATTTGAGACTGACTGCTTCAAATGAACGGAGAGCTGTATCCAGCATGGTCCTGAGCAGAGTATAGTTTCTCTGCCCCGTGGGATATCTGGAGTTGGGCTGAGACAGTAAGCTCTCCTGCTCGGACTCAGTCAACACATCTGGCAGCCTTTTTGAGTTTGGCATGGAATAAACCCCCTTTTGTGGATTAATGCCTAATTTCATTCTCATAGGTACCATATAACACCTATTCCTGATGCCCTTCACCTATTATCTCCTATTTGTAGATTTTCGGTACCATATAACAAAAAAGAACCCACCAGGTTAATTGAACATCCTGGCAGGTTCTCCTGTGGTTTTTATTCAGCTGTAAATGGCATCGATATAGCAAATTTGTGGTTAAATTGACTGCTTGTATTAGTGTTCTAACCTGACACCAACTCTGCCCTGAGACAAGCAGCCCTCCCCACCCCCTCAGGCGTGAGAAGGGGGGTGACTGCATGTCTTTTTGGCTGTGTAAGTGTCATGGTGAGTTTTGGAGGCAATCCCCACCACCTGCTCGCTCCAGGTGATGGGGGGCCTTTGGTGCTTGGTTATTTTGTGGAGTTGT
The DNA here is from genome assembly GCA_003553225.1 of Halanaerobiaceae bacterium. GTDB lineage: Bacteria > Bacillota > Halanaerobiia > Halanaerobiales > Halarsenatibacteraceae > T1SED10-99. The sequence continues at coordinate 3,551 of PWDW01000163.1, read as the reverse complement.
GAGTGATGATTTTATTTTTGATACGCTGTCCCATCAATCTCAACACTGTCAACACCTTCATTCACATCAAATACAGAATCAGCTATACCTTCACCATCTGTTTCACCGTTCACTGTAACATCATCTTCAGTAAACTTCACTGTTCCCTCACCATGTTCAACATCAGTGAACACATTGTCCTCAACTGTCAGCTCTCCAGAGGTGGTTGACCATAGCGCTTCATCTGAGACTTCACCTTCAACATCATTGCCTTTTATAGTGGCATCACCAGAACCCCAATATGCAACAGGTCCATTTTCTAATACATTATCTTCTATAGTTACTGAATGACCTTCACCACCAATCAATGGAGTTCCTTTCTCAGATGTGAAGAAAACATAATTATTTCTGGCAATTCCACTTTCACCGTTTAAGTTTATTGCGTTAAAATGTATTCCACTTGCCTCTGGATTTATTTTGAAATCTTCAATAGTAACATCATCAGCAGTTACATTGAAATTTACTCCTCCACCACCAATATTATTATCATCTTTAGTTTTAATTACAGCCTGATGCTCTTCTGCAGATTTGAGAGTAAGCCCCTCAACATCTACTTCAATTATTTCATCTACTACATATTCACCTGAGCCAACTAGGATAGTATCTCCTTCCTCAGTATCTGCATCATCAATGACAGCCTGAATTGACTCATCTACAAAACCACTATCCAGATTGTAGGCATTGTTCTCTTCAATGTCCTGGATGGTATTACCTACAACTTCTGCCTCATCTGGGAAGTTATTATTTTCAAGGACATCATTTAGGTCTAGGTCTTCAGTTTTATCTTCAAAATGCCATTCATAATCTCCAGTTAAATTTACATCATTTCCATCTATACTCCTTACACTACCTGCTTCAGTACCAATCCCCACACCAACTGTGTCAGTGTCTGAGTCAGACAAAATATCATTTACTACATTGTCTTCTATTTCAACATCGACTGGATCTTCATCATGGTTTCCTGTGCCTCTAACAACAATTCCAAACGCCCAGGCAGTACTTTCCAGCCCAACATTTGTTACAATATTATCTTCGACAATTGCTCCATCAACATTGCCCTGAATGCTTATACCAGCAGCTCCACCATTTGTATCTCTACCTTCAATATTTTCTACCTTATTTCCTTTTATTCTTACATTTTCAATTGCATCATCTTCAACGCCGCCAAAAACATTTATTCCATCAACGCCGTCCCATTCATCTAAGCCGTCTTCTCCAAAGTCAGTTACAATATTATTTCTTACTTTAACGTTATTAGGTGTATTGCTAACTCTTATGGCCTCCGCTTTCTGATCTTCTGTAGCATCAGGTGGGGAAACTTCTAAACCATCAAACACAACATCATCAGCACTTATAACAACCTGACCTTCTAAAGTAGCTTCATCTTCTCTTTCACCATCACCAGCCACTCCTTCATTTGGCCCTAAAATAGTCTGGGAATACTCAACTTCTAATCTATCACTTTCAACTTCATCAATGTCATAATTCCCTTCTGCTACGATAATAGTACTTATATTTTCATAACCTAGTGCGGCTGTTAATTCTTCTTCATTTTCTACTATTTCCTCACCATATTTTGTCTCTGTAGCAACTGCATCACTGGAATAACCATCCTCGTCATAGGCTCTTACCCAGTAATAATATTCTTCTTCTTGGTCTAACATGTCAAAGCCTGATTCTTCATCCTCTGCTACCACTTCATAAAAGTCACCATCATTTATTGTTTCATCTTCTGATTTTAAGATGGTGAATGTAAAATCATCTGTATTATCATAATCCCATTTTAATTCATTTTTTTCATAATCAAATTGCACATTATTAGGAGCGTCAGGTGACTCATGAACATCTACAGTAACTTCTACATGGCCTTTAGTGTAATCAATATCTAGTTCTATTTCTTTTTCTTCAGTGGGAAGCAATAATACTTCTATCGCATCGGGGTTAGCAATATTTTCACTATCAAATTCAAGTATCAGATGCCATCTGGCAGGAATTGCATCTAATCCATCTGCATCAAAATTAACAACATCTTCGTGTTCCCAACCATTATCTTTGGTCTCTTCATTGCCTTCAATAGCAGGATGCTTGAGGGTAATACTTTCTATTCTTGTTACTATAGCTTCTTGGTCAGAAACATCATTTAAAGTTACATCTAAACTTTCCCACTCTAAAGGCATCACTTTCAAGTCTACTTCAACAAGTTCATCAGCACTAACATTAATATTCTTTTCTTCACTTTCATATAATTTTCCGGCTCCCTTATCATCATAATCACCAAACAACTCAGCCTTAACATTATATTCACCTGGTTCAACATCAGAAAATGTTACTGTATATTCTCCTCCAAATTCAATATCTCCATTATCTACATCTTGATCTCCAAATTCCTTTGTTTCCTCACCAAGAGTAATTTCAATTCTATCAATTTCAAGATTATCCTCAAGAGTTAATACACTGACATCTCCTTGGGCTTTTACCAGATCATCTGATAAATCAACAGTAACATTAACACCATGAGCATCCTCTTCTGGATCCTCTACACCTGTATCAAACATATCACAGGCAGCCATTGTGAACATGAAAGCGACTAATAGAGCCAGAATGCCAAACAACTTTAATCTACTTGACCTCATTACTAATTTCCCCCTTTAAAAATTTTGTTATGTGATTGAGTTTATAAAAGATTAATCTTCTTGAAGATAAAACTTTGCTTTATACATTCCCCTGTCCTCTTTTTTATCCCACCTTCCTTTTTGAGATAATGGTATTGTGTAAGATTTACTTCTTTAATATTGCCTATCCTCATCAGTTTATTCTAAATACAGTGGATCATCCAATCCACTTGAATAACCGCCAACATAAGCTCTAATCCAGTAGTAATAGTCTGTATCCAGTTCTGATAGTGGGTACTGAGTATCCTCCAGGGCCTCATCAGTTATTACATAACCATCATCTGGATCATCAGTTGCTGACCTGATAATTACAAACTGTGCCTCATCACTACCATCCCAGTCCCAGACTAGGTGTTCTTCACCAGCTATTTCTTCTATCCGTAAGTCATAGGGAACATTCCTTACAGTTTCTTCATTATCATCATTATCTAAGAATAAATCACAGCCTGTAATGGTTATTGATAATATCAGCACTAGGGCAAATACTTCCATGAACTTTAACCTGTTGGTTTTCATGCTTATGTATAACCACCTCCTGTGCTGATTTCTCAGCTATCTGTTTCCATTATTCTCCCATTGTAGCTTTGGATAATTGTTATCTGAGAAATCCCAGATTGTATCAGACCATGGTTCCTTCAGGGAATCATAATCCTCAAAATCATCCTCAGTATATAAGTCTTCACCTTTCATATCTTCATCAGATGCATCTGTTACTCTACCTGTTAATTCTGCCATTCCTTCATCTTTTATGACATCATAGTCAACATTTTCATACTCATCACTTTCCAGAGATATGGAGTCAATAATCTCACCTGCATTGCCTCCTCTGCCCTCAACATT
>PWDW01000259.1 GCA_003553225.1 Halanaerobiaceae bacterium | reverse complement strand
GACAAACTTAATTTTCGCAAAGGATAGCATATACTAACCGTCTTTTGCACGCGAAAGGTAGCAGATAGAAATCATCCAGAGATCAAAAACCTAATTATTATGTTCAAAAAGCATGATCACACGGCTCTTCGAAATTTTTCTGCAAAACTCGGCAGTTTTGATCAGATTTTTTGCAAAATCCGGCAGGTAGATATTTCAGGAACTCGTTCCTGATATCTTTCGGAAACTACGTTTCCGATAAATTGCACGCGAAAGATAGCAGATAGCTGCCGAGTTTCGCATCCGCAACGAGAGTGAGGATAAGAGGAATTTTATTCCTCGGCACGCGAAAAGCGGCAGGTCGATCTTTCCTATACTCACAAAAATTACTTATCTCCATGATGCTATAAAAAGATGAGTCAAGATGGGTTCAGATGAAAGATTGAAAGAACTCGAAGAGAACATCGATTCACTAGAACACTTTATCGAGGAATACACTAGGTTAGAAAAAAAGACAGAGCGTCCCAAGAATATCTTCTCCATACTGAGAGGTTCTAGAGAGGGAAAGTATCAGTCTGCACTTGCTTACTTTTTAGATCCTGCACAGCCTCATGGATTCAAAGATGCGATCTTGAAAGCCTTTCTACAATTGATAGAGGAAAAAAGTGGCGATCCTCTTGAAACCTATTCCTCAAGAGTCAAAAATGATCATATCGAGATCAATACAGAGGTCAATATCAAAGGTGAAGAGGACGAGTATGGAAGGATCGATCTCATCATAGCTGGAGGTCCATCCTCAAGAGAACATCCAGAGTGGGCTATCTTCATCGAGTTAAAAGCTGGAGCATCTGAGGGAGAAGAACAAACGGAAAGATATGCGAGTGCTGAATCCTGGAACTTCAACTGGTTCGGTAATAACACTTTGAGTATAAACAACTTGGAAGAATGCGAGTACGTTTATATCAGAAAAGAAAGAGAAAAAGAAGCTAAAAGCGATTTGTTCGAATCTATATCATGGGCTGATCTTGTTAGGGTTTTTGAGAATAAAATCGAGAAGGGTGTATTCGATTATCCTCATAGAAGTGTAGTTCAATTTTTGGACTTTTTGCGATCTTTGAAGGAAGTGGAAAATATGGGAGATGAATCTAAAGAAAAAGAATTAGAGCTTATTGAGAAGCGTTTAAAACTATATTTTGGTCAAAAGGAGCTTATCGAGAAGGTAGAAGAAGCGAATAGACAGTTCCAACAAGATTTTGATGAATTATCACAACATATACATGAAACCTGGGAAGATAGATTGGACCAGATCTACGACTTCTCTGGTTCTGATTGGTTAACAATTCCGTCTAGACCAAAATATGAAAATATTCTTCCACAGCATTGGTTCAGGGAACCTTTAGAAGAAAGTGATAATACTATGAAAATTTTCTTTCGACACTACCCTACAACTGATCAATTACGTGAAAAAGAACTGAGCTTTCGTCTAAGACTTCCAACAGGAAGGATACTCCATATAAATTCATTCAATTCAGAAAAGTGTTTTAATGATCTGCTTTGCGAAAAACTCGTAGCAAATAAAGAAGCGGTCAAGAGATCACTAAAAAATGTTGAAGGTACGGAGTTCTCTCTTGGATCTGCTGGTGCCCTGATTGAAAAGAGATATGAATTGGATGAGAAGAATCTGTACAACTCCTATCTGAAAAATCTAGAAAGAGCTTGCGAAGAATTCTGTGAGAATGAAGAGTTGATCGAAGTTGTGAATGAATGCTTTGAAGAGGCCTTTAGAGAAGCTTTCGGGAAAGAACCTGAGGGAGAGGGAGTTATTGAATTGAAAAAGAAATAACTAAACTCATATCTTAAAAATACCAAATTAAAATCTAAAAAATAAAAACTATTTAAACATGATTAAAATAATTCATCCAAAAATTCTTCGATACTCTTATCTCTTTCAGTAACAAATCGTTTTAAGGTCTCAGTAATTTTTTTAACCTCTTTTTGATCATAAACATCTTCCCTATCTTGAATGAAATTATTTAACTCTGAAACACTAGATATTAAAACATATTTGTAATTTCGATCATATGTGATGTTGTTCTGAATTGGAATCAATACCTTAGTTAGTCTTTTTCCATCAAATTGTATTTTTTCCTGTAATAGAGGTATAACATCACCTAATCGTGATTCAAGAAATACGTACAAAACTCTTCCTGCTCGATCTAATTGTTCATGAGGACTAAAACCAGTATTTTTACTAGTATACCGATTGCCCCAGTTCTTGACTTCTATCAAAAATACACCTTTATGGGACACTACCACAAAATCCATTTGAGCTGATTTAAGATTCTTTTTCCCCTCATAACTTATGTAGTCATCTAATTCAATCTCTAGACCACATAGTACTCTATAGTTATCATTTAGTTTTGAAAGTTTGTTCAGAACTTTTATTTCTCCCTGAGCACCTGCATACAGGGGATCGTTCATGATTTTCTCCAAATGATTAATTCGACTTATCATATCATCATTTTGTTGCTCAAAAATTTTTTCTGGATTTTCTTTCAATTGGTTTAACTTTTCTTTTTGTTTGCCTATTTCCTTTTTTATTTTTCTTACATTCCAGGGTTTTGAAATGTACTTCTTAAAGAAAATTTGAAAGTGATTTGAAATTACTGAAAACCACTTTTTGTTTTCCTTATTTTTTGTAACTTTATTTCTAATCTCTCTTATTTTGTTTTCATATTCCTTTATTTTCATTTCCTTACGATTCTCAATTTCATTTAATTTTTCTTTCTCATTCTCTATCTTTTCGGGTAATCTATCATAAAACTCCCCTCTTTTGTCTTCAAGCTGATTATTGTAAGTGCGATAATTCTTTCCTATTTCTTCAAAACTTTGAAGATCTTCTGAGCATCTTTTGAGTATTTCTTTTTCACTTGCAGGACGACCAATTATTTTGGCCATGAAAACATAAATGAAAAAGCATTAATATATTTTGCCACATACTCTTATTATCTCAAAAATGTTTGTTAGGACACCAAATTATCTATATAAGCTTAATATTATGAGGTTTCACAAGGTGAAAAAGCATGGCGAAATTCCTAGATACTGAAGGCATCACATATCATATCAAACAGATAATCAAAAATTCAACTGACAAGATTTACTTGATGAGTCCCTATCTGCAGGTGAATAGGAGGATCAAAGAAGAATTGATCGACAAAGATAAGTTTGAATTAGACATCAGACTGATCTACGGTAAGGCTGAATTGAGTAGCGATGAACTGAATTGGATAGAGGATCTTTCTAACATGAGACTTTACTATAATGAATATCTTCATGCTAAATGTTATCTGAATGAGAATAAAGCCATAATCACTTCGATGAATCTTTATGACTTTTCTCAGAAAAACAATGTAGAGATGGGTATTTTAGTTGAAAGAGATGAAGATAGTGAACTGTATTCTCAGATATATGATGAAGTTATGAGAGTTCAAAGAAATAGCGATAGAACGGAGATCGACATAAAAAAGGTCTCTCATGGCGATGAAGAAGAAACAGATGAAGCTTCAGATGAAGGCTTCTGTATCCGGTGTAAAGAAGATATCGAATTGGATCCTACCCGGCCCTACTGCAGCGATTGCTTCAGCACCTGGAACAAGTACAAAAATGGAGATTATGAGGAAAAGCACTGCCATATCTGTGGTAAAGAGATGGAATCTACTCGGAACAAGCCGGTCTGTTATGACTGCTATAAAGAGTACAAGGATGAGTTAGATTTCCCAGAGACCAAGAAAGGATCTGAAGATGAGGAGCAAACCAAGGAAGAACAAAAAGGTAATTGCATACGATGTGGAAAACAGATAGAATTGGATCCAAAGAGACCTTACTGTGATGATTGCTATCAGAGCTGGAATCAATACCAGAATGAAGAGTACGAGGAAGATCACTGTCACATCTGTGGAAAGGAGATGGAATCTACGAAGAAGAAGCCTACGTGTTACGATTGTTATAAGGAACATAAGGAGGAGTTAGAGTTTCCCTCCACCTGACGTTGATCGTCTTACGAACACCGTCAGCTCTTCTTTATTCCAGATATCCCTCAAACTGATTTTAGTCATCCTTTTTATGTTTATGATTATCGTATGTGTTCACCCTATACATTACGAACAGCGTCATGTGATTCGTACACGAACTTCGTCTGCTAACACACGCTGTTCGTACCAAAAACCCTTTCTCTTTGGATAATAAAGTAGAACATTTCTTATGATTTCTAGATTAATTTTATTAAGTAGATATCATCTGTATTTGCAGAAAATTAAACGGAGTTGTGATTATGGAACATGCAGATCGTATAAAGCCAACTCATGATTCAATAGGCACATATCTTGAAAATCTAAAGAATAAAAAATATCAGATACCAACCTTCCAGAGAGAGATTGTGTGGGAAAAAAATAACGTCAAAAAGTTATGGGATAGTATCTATAAGTTCTATCCTATCGGAAGTATACTTGTATGGAAGACTGATGTTAAACTGCAAAAACATAGAAAGATCGGAGGACATGAAATCGATGATTCAGATAGAGAATCAGACTTCAAATACATTTTGGATGGACAACAGAGAACGACGGCTCTGCTCACATCACTATATGGTGCCAAAGGAGAGTGGAG
>PWDW01000011.1 GCA_003553225.1 Halanaerobiaceae bacterium | reverse complement strand
CCGAGGAACTGGGAAAACGCAGTACCGGGAGTACACTTTATATTCTCGATGAACCGACAACCGGACTGCACTTTGATGATATTAAAAAGCTGCTGCAGGTGCTGCACCGCCTCCGAGAAGGCGGAAATACGGTGATTGTGATTGAACACAATTTAGATGTTATCAAATCAGCTGATTATATAATTGACCTGGGTCCGGAAGGAGGTCACCGGGGAGGAAGGGTTATTGCTACCGGGACTCCTGAGGAGATAGCTGAGACCGAGTCTTCATATACCGGTCAGTGTCTGCGTGATGTTCTGTAGTCTGAAGTGGTAATTATCTGACTGCAGCACTTACTGCTGCAGGTTTTATCGGGAGTGAAACCAGATGAAGGAGAACAAAAAAGAAAATAGTGAAAATATAATACAGGATACATCAGAAAACCAGAATAGTAATCAACAGGAGCCTGATAATTCCAGTGATATTCGGGAGCAGATAGAAGAGCAGATCTCACAGCTGCCTGACCAGCCGGGTGTTTACCAGATGAAAGACCGGACTGACACGATTATTTATGTGGGTAAGGCCAAGTCACTGCGGAAACGGGTACGCTCTTATTTTCGGGAAGGCACCCACAGTTATAAGACACGAATAATGGTTGAAAATGCTGTGGATTTTGATTACATTGTTACCGACACCGAGGTAGAAGCTTATATTTTGGAAGCCAGCCTGATAAAAAAATATCGCCCCAGATTTAATATACGTCTTAAAGATGATAAGACCTATCCCTATATTAAGGTAACCAGCTTTGAAGATTTTCCCCGGATAATTAAAACAAGGCTGGTTAAAAAAGATGGTGGCCGTTATTTTGGTCCCTTTGCCAATGTTGATGCTATTTACAAAACACTGGATACCATAAAAGATCTTTTTTCACTGCGCCGCTGCAAAAAAGAAATAATCGCCGGCCAGCCTGAAGAAAGACCCTGTTTAAATTATCATATAGATAAATGTCTGGGTCCCTGTATTGGTGAAGTTAGCCCTGAAGAGTACGGTGAACTAATTGACCAGGCCTGTCTGTTTCTATCTGGGCGTCAGGAAGAACTTATCGCCCGCGTGGAAGAAAAAATGAATCAGGCAGCTGAGGAAAAAAAATTTGAAAAGGCGGCCCGGTTTAGGGATGCCCGGGAAGCTTTTATTGAAATTTCCAAACAGCAGAAAGTAATGTCCGATAAAAACAGAGATCAGGATGTAATTACTCTGGTTCAGGATCAGGATCACAGGGCCTGTGTTCAGCTGCTAATTTTAAGGAAAGGACGTTTAATTGGCCAGGAACACTTTATGATGGAAGGTTTAGATAAGGAAGAGACTTCTGAGATAATGGGTTCTTTTCTCCAGCAGTATTATGAACAGGCCCCCCAGATACCGGATGAAATTATTCTTAATTCCAGATTTAGTGGGGAAGCACTTCTGCAGGATCATCTTAACCAAAAAAAAGGGAAAAAAGTCAGGATTGTATATCCAGAACGGGGAAATAAAAAAAGACTGGTGGAGATGGCTGAAAAAAATGCCCGGCAGAATTTAAAGAAAAACAATATTAAAGAAAAGTATGCCCGTAAACGGAGTGGGCGGGCCCTGCAGGAATTTCAGGATAAACTGGCTCTTTCCGGTTCACCAGAATATATAGAGGGGATTGATATTTCCAATATTCAGGGTACAGATCCCGTTGCTTCAGTGGTTGTCTTCAGGGCAGGAGTACCCTCCAAAAAAGAATACCGCAGATTCAAAATAAAAACAGTTGAAGGTGCCGATGACTATGCCATGATGGCTGAGGTTACAGAAAGACGCTATTCTCGGCTGCTAAAAGAAGATCGTGAACTGCCGGATTTTATATTAATTGATGGTGGTAAAGGACAGCTGGGAGTGGTCAAAGAAACCTTAAATCAGCTGGAACTAAAATCACAGCCGGTTATTGGTCTGGCCAAACAGAAGGAAGAGGTGTTTGTACCTGAAAAGAGAGAGCCGGTAAAACTGGATTATAATTCCGGTGCTCTGCAGCTGCTCCAGCATGTTCGGGATGAAGCTCACCGCTTTGCTGTCAGCTATCATCGTAAGCTGCGCAGCCGCCGGTTGACCCACAGTATGCTTGATGATATTACTGGTATTGGTCCGGAGAAAAGAAAGGCTCTGCTGCAGCACTTCGGTTCACTGGAAAAGATTAAAAATGCCAGTATTAGCGATCTCAAGCAGGTAGATGGAATCAGCTCCGGTCTGGGCCGGAAAATTTTTGATTATCTCAGAGAAAATACCCGGGTATATTGACATTTAATGTAATGAAAGATATAATATTTTTGCCAGTAGATGTAATTTAATTTTTTAAAACCGGTAAAAACTGAAAGAAAAAGCGGTTATTACCGGTTACCAGTAAATATAATAAAATGGGGGTGAATTTAATATAATGGCCTATGAAATCGCAGAGGGATGTATCTCCTGTGGTGCCTGTGAACCCGAGTGTCCTGTTGATGCTATCAGTGAGGGGGATGGGAAATATGAGATAGATCCCGACACCTGTATAGATTGTGCGGCCTGTGTTGAGGTTTGTCCTGTTGATGTTATAAGTCCAGCCTAAAAAATGAATATTAACTAAATAATTTTTCTATACCGGAGTTTTTACTCCGGTTTTTTATCTTTTAACAGGGTTATTGAGTTTACTTTTCTGCAATTTTATAATAAAATGAGAAAAACAATAAGTTCTTATTTATATCCAGATAATAGCTTTGTTTGTTAATTATTAAAATAACACAACAGGGAGTGATTACAGGTGAGCAATCTTAAGAAAACTGATCCCGAAATAGCCGGGATAATCTCCGATGAAGAAAAAAGACAGCAGCGAAATATTGAATTAATTGCCTCAGAAAATTTTGTCAGTGAGGCAGTTATGGAAGCTGCCGGTTCCTGTTTAACCAATAAATATGCTGAAGGTTATCCCGGTAAAAGGTATTATGGGGGCTGTGAAGTAGTGGATAGAGCTGAAAGTCTGGCCCGGGAGCGGGCAGAACAGCTGTTTGGTGCCGAACACGCCAATGTTCAGCCCCATTCCGGTTCTCAGGCCAATCAGGCAGTATATTATGCTTTTGTACCTCAAAAAACGGGTACCATTCTGGCCATGGATCTCAGTCATGGAGGGCACCTATCACATGGGAGTCCGGTTAATATATCCGGCAAGTATTTTAATGTAGTTCATTATGGTGTTTCTGAAGAAGATGAAAGAATTGATTTTAATCAGGTAGAAAGTCTGGCTCAAGAACATAATCCGGATCTAATTGTTGCCGGAGCCAGTGCTTATCCCCGGGAAATTGATTTTGCCCGGTTCAGAGAGATTGCGGATGAAAATGATGCGTATTTCATGGTCGATATGGCCCATATTGCGGGACTTATAGCGGTAGGACTTCATCCGGACCCGGTACCTTATGCTGATTTTGTAACCACCACCACCCACAAAACACTCCGGGGTACCAGAGGTGGTATGATACTGTGCAAAGAAGAACACGCCCGGGATATCGACAGGGCTATCTTTCCCGGTCTGCAGGGTGGTCCACTGATGCATATTATTGCTGCCAAGGCGGTCACCTTAAAAGAGGCTTTAGCTGATAGTTTTCAATCATACCAGGAGCAGATCTTAAAAAATGCCCGGGTTATGGCCGAGGCTCTTCAGGAACATGATTTTCGGCTGGTAGCCGGAGGTACTGATACCCATCTGATACTGGTTGATTTAAACAGCAAGGGGGTTACCGGTAAAGACCTGGAAGAAGCACTGGACCGGGTGGGTATTACGGTAAATAAAAATACTATTCCCTTTGAAGAACGCAGTCCATTTGTAACCAGTGGAATTCGGATAGGAACTCCTGCGGTAACAACCAGGGGGATGCAGGAAGAAGAGATGAAAGAAATTGCCGGATATATTAATGAAGTTGTCAATAATATAGAGAGAGATGAATATCTAGAAAATATCAAAGAAAAAGTTTATGATCTTTCCGGCAGGTTTGTCTGAGATGGAAAAACCCTATAAGATAGTTGCTCTAGATCTGGACGGGACCCTGCTTGATGAAAGAGGGGAAATTACGGAAAACAATTTATGTGCCCTTCAGAGAGCCCGGGAAGCGGGTATAATTTTGCTTATAGCAACCGGCCGGATGCTGGTTTCAGCCCTGCCCTATTATGAAAAGCTAAAACTTAAAGCTCCAATAATCACCTATAATGGAGCTCTGATTAAGGATGTTTCTGCCGATAAAATAATGGCCCACCATCCCGTATCACTGAAACAGGCTCGCTCAATTATCAGGGATACACAACAAAAAGGGCTTCATTTGAATTTATATCTTGATGATCGACTTTTTGTTAAAGAACACACTCCGGAAAGCCGGGGATATGAGAAGGATACCGGAACTCAGGCCCGGGCGGTTGGTTCTCTTCTGGATTTTCTGGACCGGCCCCCAACCAAATTACTGGTTATTGAAAGAGATCGGGATAGATTTGTTCGGCTGCTGCAGTATTATCAAAAACAATTTGGCTCAGAATTAAAAATAACCGAGTCCAAAAAGCACTATCTGGAATTTGGTGATTTAAGAGCTACCAAAGGTCTGGCCTTAAGCTCAGCAGCAGATTATCTAGGAGTTGACTG
>PWDW01000096.1 GCA_003553225.1 Halanaerobiaceae bacterium | reverse complement strand
GGAGCATCAGCAATAAACAAAGCCAGTTCACCGGTACCATCTTCTCCGGTCAATAATCCTTCACATCCGGTTAACAGCAGACCCGTTATCAGCACCATAGATATAATTAATAAACTCTTTTTCATCGTTCACACCTCCCTGATATTTTGTATCTTAAGTATTGCATATCATCAGGGAGTTTTACGTGTGCCAGCACACCAGAAACACATAAGTAAAGTTATATAGATAAAAACAGGACTTTAGTAGCAGCGGCTGCCAGGCTTTTTTTAAGCTCCCTCTAAATCTTTACTTTGATTTAGGTAGAGAAGTTTACTTAACCTTACCGGTTACCGCAGCATATACTGCAAATTCATCCTCACCATCAACAACCAGCAGATTGTCCATTTTTTCCTGACTGTAAGCTCCAATCGCACAGGTACCACCCCCAATAGCTTCACTGGCCAGGTAAAGATTCTGACATACATGACCGGCATCAATGGCAATAACCTTATGGCTCAATATACTGTAGCGCCATTCAGTTCTATAGGGCAGGGCTGTCCAGATGAAATCCACCGCACTCTGTCTGGTAAATTCCTGGTCCAGACAGGCCCCGGCAAATTCATCTGTTAGGTCCTTATTGGATTCAAGCGGCAGCAGCTTATGTTCCAGGGGCAGATAACGGTACAGCCCTTGCTCAATACCTTCAACCTTATTGATTATTACATAAGTTTCAAAGGGGTGTCGGGCTCCTGCCGAAGGGGAGGTGCGGAAATACTCCCGGGAAGAGTTTAAACCCTGAACCGCCCAGATGAGAAAAGAAAATTCTTCCCGTGAGAAACTTTCCTCACTAAAACTTCTCCTGCTTCTCCTGTTCTGAAGAACTGACAACAAATCACCTTCAATTGACATCTCACCGGAAGGAACCAAATCCACCAGCTGTGCTTTTTCCGGATAATCCTTCTGAACCTGAGGGGCTGGTTTACCCAGCTTCTGATCAGTTTCTAAAGAACGGCCCCACTGACTGGCTTTCAGAAGCTTTCGTCCCCTCAATATCTTCTGTTTTATTTTGTTTTCAGCCATCTTTTCACCCTTTCTGATTTTTGTATTAAATTTTTTGGATCTCCTCCACTTTCGTTGGTGAAAGATATGAATATGAAAATAAACTAAATTTATTACTTTACAGCCTGATCATTTTTAAAATAACATTTGTCAGTCCAATATTCAGATTAATAAGCAGATAACAAAATATGTGTTTTTTATTTTATCATAAGTAATAATAAAGCATCAATAATATCCAAGCATCAATAATATCTCCAGCGAAAAAATAATAAATTATTTTTTGACAATAGTTAATCTTTTTCATATAATAATAATAGGAGTTGTGGGAGCGCTCCCACGATAATTTCATAATGAAAGGATCAGCCAAAATATCATGGATAATATTACTATTTTTGATGTAGCCAAAAAAGCAGGAGTCTCCAAGAGTACTGTTTCCAGAGTCATTAATAACAAAAAAAATGTCAATGAAAAAACCCGCCAGAAAATACTTCAGGTAATAGATGAACTTGACTTCCAGCCCAGCAATTCAGCCCGCAGTCTGGTCACCAAAAAAACCAGAAATATAGGTTTAATCCTGCCTGACCTGGGGGACTGTTTTTTTGCAAAATTCACCAAAGGGGCAGAAGAAATCTGCCGCAGCAATAACTATAATTTATTGATGATCAGCAGCTACTGGGATGTCAAAGCTGAACAGGATAGAATTGATATTCTCCACAATAACAGGATGGATGGGCTCCTTCTGGTCAGCGGCAGCAGCATCTCCCGCTCCTATATCAATCAGCTGGAAAACAAAAATTTACCGATTGTAGTAATTGACCGCCTGCTTCCGAACACAAAAATACCCACCGTTAATCCTGATAATTTCCACGGGGCATATACCGGCCTAAAACATTTAATTAAGCTGGGACATGAAAAAATATCCTGTGTACAGGGGCCAGGGGATCTTTATTCAGTACAGGAAAGAATAAGAGGATACCGGACCGCGGTGACTGAAAAAAATCCACACTTTAACCCCCAGAAGTACATTTTCCAGGGTCAATTTGATCGTGAGAGCGGCTATAAGGCGGCCCGGAAAATAATAAAAACTCGTCCCCGGTCCACTGCGGTCTTTTTTACCAATGACCGAATGGCAGTGGGGGGGATGGAAGCCTTCAAAGAAGCAAATATTAAAATTCCGGAAGATATATCAATACTGGGCTGTGATGATCTGGATTATGTTTCTCTGCTCAGTCCTCCACTCACCACTCTAGAACAGCCCCGGGAAAAAATGGGTCAAAAAGGAATCAGTATCTTAATGGACATAATCGAAAATTCCCGGGAAAACAAAAAACAAAAAAAGGAAAAAGACTGGAGTTTTAAATTTGAAATGAAACTCAAAATAAGAGGTTCCACAGGACCGGTACCCTCAAGATAAGCAGGTCTTGATATGAAAAATGTATATTCGATCAGGGGAGGACAGATGTCCTAAAACAAAACTGTTAAATATTTTATTTTCTCAAGTTTTGCTGATCTATAAATCATGCAGTCTACTGCATCAATTTGTTAAAACTATTATCAAGGGAGGTGAATCATAAAAAAATAAGATATTCAGCTTACCTGTTTATTCTGCTGTTTATGGTCTTATTTTAATTCTGCACTTTTCTTTTATCCAAAAAATCATTAATGGGGGTTAATCAAAATGAAACGAATCATGGTCCTGATTTTAGCTTTGATGGTATTAATAAGTTTACCTGCCGGAGCCATGCTGCTTGATTATGAGGCAGAATTTGGAGATATTGATTTTGAAGGTGAAACTGTAAGTTATGTAATGTTTTATGACCATTTTGAAGAATTTAAAGAAGGGGGAGAATATGCAGGCAGGCTGGAAGAGGCCAAAGAAAAGTTTAATATTGGTGATATTGAATATCTGCATGTCGCCTGGGGAGACACTCAGGATCTCATGATGAGCCGCCTGCTTTCTGGAGAATCCAATTATGACATGTGGATGCTGCCCCACAGGGATGTGTGGCCTTTGATCACCCAGGGTGCTTTTTATCCGATTAATGAAATCCTGCCGGAAGAATATTTTGCTAATATGCCGTCCGATGTCAGGGGGATAACAGAAACTCTTTCCTATGACGGAGAAATATATCACACGGGTCTTGGTGAAGACCACTATATGACTATTGTTTATCTGCTGTGGAATAAAGATATCTTTGACCGGGAGGGCCTCACTCCTTTAGATGAACTATACCGGGAAGGAAATTTAACCTGGGATGAGATTGAAAATATTGCCGGCCAGGCCACCCGGGATACCACTGGAGATGGAGAAATTGACCAGTGGGGTCTGGGAGATTTTGATGCTTTAAGCTGGATTTCATCAAATGATGTCTTCCCCACTGCAGTAGATGAAGATGGGTATAGATATTTCAATTATGACTCCGAAGAAGCTTTATATGCCCTCAACAGACTAAAAGGCTGGGATGAAGAAGGTTATTTTGGCGCCAGCTGGGAAAGACAGGAATTCCGTGATGGTTACATCGCCATGGAAATACACGAAATCTGGCAGTTTGAGGAAACCATGCAGGAACTTGAAGATGACTGGGGAGCACTACCCATGCCCCGGGGACCACATGCCGATGAGCATGTCTTTTTTGCCAACAATCTGGACGGTTTTTATGTACCGGCTAATGCAGATTATCCAGAAGGTATGATCGCCCTGCACAATTTCCTTTATCCTGCTTCAGAATATCAGGACGAACAGCGTGAAGATTATAGACTGGAAAACTCACCTGACCAGCTCACCTATGAAGTAATGGCCCGGGCTGAAGAAGAATGGGCTGGAGAAGCCTTTGTCTTACAGGGTGTTTTAGGTGACTGGTGGGATGATGCCAATCCCTTTGGCCAGGCCATGGGAGGTATCCTGTGGGGTGGTGAAGATCCGGGACCAGCTATGGATGCAGCAGCTCCGGCCATTCAGGCCCAGATTGATGATATGTTTGATCAGTAAGCAAACCCGGATCTATTAATACTCAATGACAATTTTATTCTAAGAAACCTCCTTACTCCCTTCTGCAATTTTTCGGCAGGAGGGAGTTTTCTTCAGCTCAATTTTTTTAATTTTTCTAAAATAGCAAAATGGTCTTCTGCTGCAAAATGGGGAATCCCGGCCTCCGGTGACCGCAAATCTTCATTATACCAGATCGGCTGCAGCCCGGCATTATAAGCTCCCCGGACATCATGATAAAAACTATTACCCACATACCACACCTCATCTGATGCTAAATTAAATTTAGCCAGAGCAACCTCGAATATACGTCTATCAGGTTTGCGCAGACAGTATTCCGCAGTGGAGATAACAAATTCAAAACTGTCTCTGATTCCAAAATGAGCAAGCTCACGTTCAAGAGCCTCACCCGAGAAACCGGAATTGCTGAGCACCGCGGTTCGGATCCCCGTTTCCTCCAAATAATTCAGAAGCTCGGTGATCCCCTCTTTTAGTTCTAAATTCCAGGCCGCAAATTTAAATATCAGCTCCAGCTGTACAAGCGGTTTTTCCAGCTCCATTCCGTGCAGTTCAATTAGCAGCCGGTAGAGGCTCTGGACACTTATTTCAATATTTTTATCCTGTTTTATATCATCAAAAACTGTTATCATTTCATCGGCCATCTCCTGTACTCTCGAAACCGGGATATTGTGGGGGTTATCCAGGTGTTCCATCATTTTTTTGGTCCCCCTCTGAGCCTGAAAATCATCATAGCTGAGCAGTGTATCTCCCATATCAAAGAGTACGGCCTCCGGTTTATTCATGATATCACTCCCCATTAGATATTCTCACACTTTCTATTATTGCTCCTGTGTGTCTCAGACGTCTGCCACATAAAGGCATAAATCTTATTTGCTCTTTTTAGCTATTTTAAAAAAACTTAAAAAGCAACAGGTGGAACAGACTCCGCCTTCTGCTCTGTGGGAGCCCTTTTTCCGGTTACCACTTCATAGAGAGTTTTATTTGTTTTTTGGACTTCATTCACAAATTCCCGGTAGGGTTTATGACATACATCCACCAGACCGATCTGATAATTTTCCCCATCAAACCGGCCCAGGACCGGCTGGTCATTTAGAGTAAAATAATGAGCACCCACGGCATACTTTGTGAGGGCACAATTTTCAACATAATAGCGATAGGCCCGGCCCCTCTCTTCCTGACTGGCTGCTCCTTTTAGTCCTGTAGAGGGCAGGCCCCGATCCAGGGCACCAAAGTGAAATTCTCCGATCATAACTGGTAGATCAGTTTTTTTGCCAATCTTTTTTATCTCCTCAGTGGGGTCAAATTTATAGCAGTTAAAAGAAAAAACATCAAAATTTTCACAGCCGGCATAAAGAATATCACTCCATATATAGGCATACCGCATACCCAGATTCAAATGATTGGGGTCCACCTTACGGCAGGCAGCCGAGGGAACAGCTGTATATTCAGCAATCATTTTCCGGGAAAAATCCTGAAGATCCTGAAAGGCAGCTGCCGATAGTTCACCGGCTTCTGTGATACCTTTTTTAAGCTGTCCCCAGGAGGATAAATTTAAACTCCATTTTTCATTGAACTGCTCCAGGGCTCCATATCTTTCTTTTAAAAACTCTATCATTTTCTCTTTTGAAACCAGATCTTTTTCTGAAGCCAAAAGCTTTTCTGCTATATTCAGATTCCGAACAAAAGCCCAGTTGGGTTCATTTCTGAGAAAATAACCAATAAGTTGAGAATCATCCTTGAAATCCTCAAGCTGGGCGGCATAATTATCTGCTTCTTTTTTATACTCCGGACTGAAAACATCGGGGAAATCCCGAAAGATTTTCTTTTCTGTAGTGGGAAAATCCTGCAGGGGGAGTACATAGGGTATATTCGATTGCCGGCAGAACTCAACTGAAGACCAGTTGCCAATAGTGTTAAACCCCCAGTTCAAAAGCCTCTTTTCAGTCATTTCGGCCCATCTCTGCCACCATTTTTCCCCAAAAGTACGGATTAAATTGGCCTTATGAAAATCAAAGAACTCAGAACTGTTCTGCCGCTTACTCCAGGCTGCTGCAAACTTACCCTCTTTTCCCGGCAGCCAGGCAAACAGAGGCCTCAGACCATCCACCCGGGCCCCAGCTCCCGGATTTATACAGTCCAGGCCTATACTGAAAAAAGCATATCCCTCAGGATCAACCAGAAACCATCTGTCTTCGGCAAACTCGGTCCGGAAAAATCCCGTACCCGTAAATTCTTTATTCAAAAGTGAGCCATATTTAGTTGTCTGCTCCGGTGGGGAAAGATCCTGTTTTTGTTCAGTATCCTGTTTCTGTTCAGTATCCAGTTTTTGGTCAGTATCCTGTTTTGGGTCAGCAAAATCCTGTTTATCAGTCTTCTTTACTTCAGTCTGCTGTTTAAGATAATTCTTCAATTTTTCTTCACTGTCAGTTTTACCGGGCCATTCTTTTTCTTCCCACTGACCGAGCTCATCCACAATTGTTTTTTCGGGGAGTGGATATTCCGGTTCCATTTCACTGAAATATATATCAGAGATAATAATACTCTGTTCCTCCAGAAAATCAGAAACGGTTAGTGAAAAACGATCAATTTTTTTGATCTCCACTTTGTCCCCCTGGACCACTGTTTTTAATTTTCCCGGAGTCCGGTCCAAAAATAAGTTTTCAGCCTTCAGGGCCTCCAGGGGGCAGGAAACTCTTGTTTTAAGATCGGGCATAACCCCCATTTTAATGCTCATATCCGGTTTTTGTTCCGGGCTGCCAGTCTCCCAGAAATTGAAAATTACAGCCAGCGAGTGATCACATAAATTCTTGATATCAAAATAAATATATTGGCTGCGGGACCAGTTAATATCACCTACCCGGCCCGGTTTGCCCCTGAGCATAAAGGAGCTCTTTTCATCTTCAAAGCTGATTTCTGTAGTTTTTGAAGAAATCCTTCTGGTCACACAGTGCCGGGCTTCAAAGTCCAGTATATTAATTTTCCTTTTCATGATTTCTGGCCACCCTTCTTTTAATTTAGCTCATTTTAATTTCTGTGCTTTTTTTGTGGTCTAGAAATAACTCGAATCCTCTCAAATAACACTGCATCCAAGCTCACTGGATTTTTCCTAAAAAGTTCTTCCTGTATTTTTTGCAGAGCATTTGTTACAAATAACTGCTAATAATTATTGTTATTTCGAAGATTAAGAGTAACAACACTATATTTAAAAATAGCCTTTGATTATTTATTAATCTACTCTTGGCCCTTTGTCCTGGCTGCAATGCTGCACTAATCTACCAATAATCCAATTTTGGGAGTCAAATATTGAAAAATATAGAGGAAGACAAAGGTCACACTTTTGATTTTCCGGGTATTTCCCCCCCCCGGTATTTTTGAAAAAATTATTCTATTGAACAATACTTTACTCTATGCTCCTTTCTTTTAAGAATAACCAGGCAGCTGCAATTCCCAGCAGTGAGAGAATAATAAGTACATAAAAGGAATTTATATAACTTCCCATTAAATCACGGATACTGCCCGACACCGCGGTACCCAGCAGTGCTCCGACCCCATAGGCAGTAAAAACAAGACCATAGTTCCGGCTGTAATTGTCTGAACCAAAAATACTGCCCGTGGCAGCCGGGGCTATGGCCAGCCAGCCACCTAAGTTAAGCCACAGCAGGGAAAAGGAAATAATAAACAATATGATACTGCCTTCTTCTGCCCCCAGCATCAGGATAGAGGCGATTAGTATTAAAATATAGGAAAGGATCGCTGCCCGGTGGGGTGAAAAACGGTCGGTAATCCAGCCATACAGGGGCCGTCCCACTCCATTGAACACGGCAAACAAAGAAAGAGTCAGAGCCGCCGTCTCTCCCGGAAGATTTATCATTTCTTCACCCACAGGACTTGTTATCCCTATCGCCATCAGGCCGGCAAAAGTACCAATTAAATAACAGAACCAGAGAGAAAAAAATCGGACTGATTTTAAGATATCAACCCAGGTTTTAGCTCCCGATCTGTTTTTTATATCCTGATCCCCTCTGGCGGCCCGGGCCAGCCGGGGATTTTTCAGCGGCAGAGACAGCAGAATAATAATAAAAAGAAAGGCCAGACCCAAATATCTAAAGGTCATCATGACACCCACATTTTCAATTAAACTGCGGGCTGCAGGGGCGGTTAAAAAGGGAGACAGACCAAAACCCAGCAGAGTCAGACCCATTACTGTCCCCTTTTGATCGGGATACCAGCGGCCGGCCACCGAAATGGGAACTCCATATACCACCCCCACCCCCATGCCGCCGATTATTCCATAAGTAAGGGTCAAAGTATAAATGTTTCCGGCCAGACCGGCAAAAAACCAGCCCGCCGAGACCATTATCCCCCCTGCTGCCGCTATCCAGCGGGGGCTGTATTTATCTATATATTTGCCGGCCAGGGGCATTGTAACCGCATAAAAGAAAAGAAAAAACATGTAGGGCAGACCACTTTGGGTGGCGGTAAGATCAAGCACTTCTTCAATAGGACGGCGAAAAACACTCCATGAATAAATGGTGCCCAGACAGAGATTTATTAATATTCCCAGAACAACATATATCCATCTTTTTGAGTAATGATCAGGAGATTTTTCCCTGGACTGCATTAATATACTACCTCCAGCTGAATTATTTTTAATTTCTTTATTACTATTTGAAGTGAGTTAAATTTTATTACTTTTTGACCAAAAGAAAAGATGGGGATAAGTCCTTTTCGTGAATGAAGCAATAGCAGCATATACCAATATTTTTCACCAAAGGAAGTGGAGATTATTCTTTTTATTAAAATAATAGCATTAAATACTTGTACTATTCACCAGCGGAAATGGAAGTTTCAAATTAAACAAATGTTGAATAAACTTATTCTTCACTTAACTAACCTCAATAATCGAATCTAAAAAGCAGACCATAATTTCTAACTATGCTCATTTTTTTCTGTTTTATCCCTGTAATGAGAGAAAAAATAAAGTGCTGCTGTTAACAGGGAGGCTGCCGCCAGCAGCTCAAGGGATTCTTCAAAGGCCCGGTCCATTAAGTTTCTGTTTATAAAAATATAGTTCTGCTGGGCCACTCTATAGGCAAATTCACTTCTGCCATCGATTATAAAAATCCGGTTTAAAATGAACTCCCCCACTGTGCTGTAAAAAGAAAAACCGGTGACTGCTTCAAACCCACTGCCCAGCCAGGAACCTGTTACTGCAACTCCATATAATATGTAGCCTCTGAGTAAATACTTTCTTGTGTTCACATATTCCCGATATACTGCCCTGAATTTTATAATAACATACAGCATAAAAGCACCCAAAATTATAAAATACAAAAGTTCATATAGAGTACTGTAAAGACCATAAAAACCCTCACCAAATATGGTTTCAATATGCTCCCGATATGCATGCCTGACATCACCCGCATCTTCTACAAACATTAAAATAATTCCTGCACTCAACAGAAACCAGAATCTAAAAATATCTTTGTCCTTTCTTTCCAGAGCAATACCGGCATTAATAATAAAAATCAAAACTGCAGCTCCCAGTGTATACCACTGAACAGGTATTTCCACCGGAGTTCTAAACCAGTGAAACCAGAAAAGAGGAACGGCAAAATGATCAATCATAAAATCCCTTAGACCTAAAAAATTATGAGCATCAACTAAATAAGTTAACAAAAAGGAAAAAAGAACAAAACCTGAATATAAATAAAAAATCAGCCGTGGTTTTAAATTATGCTTTTTCTTTTTTAGATAATCAAAGTTGTCCACTGTTAGCCCCCTATTTTTTACTATTCAAATAAAGACCTGTTAGCTTTTCTATACTTTACCAGGACAAAAACAAAAAAACAATAGATCCCTGGCTTTATGCTGCTCACTATTTTAGAACAGCAGAAATAATACTTACAAACAGAGCTCCAATTACAGCTGAAAACAGGTTGGCAACATAAAAACCACTGACAAAATAAGAAGACAGATAAAGCATAATTCCATTAACCACAAATAAAAAGAGACCCAGAGTTAAGATTGTTATCGGAAGAGTTAAAATTATAAATAAAGGTTTTATAAGAATATTAACCAGCCCCAGTACCAGGGCCGCCCAGAAAACACTCCAGAAACCTTCCACCGTAATTCCGGGCAGCAGAGTTGAAATTAACATCAGGGCCAGCATGGTCACAATTAATTTGGTCATATAAGCCGCTCCTTTATGCTCTTAATTCTTTAATTTTTTCTTCCACCATAGAAAAGCTTTCCTCCAGTTCATATTCTCCTTCTATCCTTAAAACCGGGCAGTCCAGTTTTTTCAGCCACAGCTCATGCTTTAGTTTGCTCCTCATTTTTAGATCTCCCCGGTCATATTTAGAGGCCCAGTTAATAAACTGCTGATGACCGGCAAACATGTCCCCACCGGGTAAAACATCACTGCCAAATTTTTTTCTCTCTCTCCTTTTTAACCTTTTTATTCTTATTTCTGTCGGTACCCACAGAAATATTACCAGATCAAAATATTTGGTGAAAATATCTCCCCAGGTACATAAAGACCCACTAATCACCCAGCCGTCAGCTTCTTTTATATCCCGAAATAGTAGTTTTTGTCTTTTTTTTATGGGTCTTCGTTTTTGGTAGGGTGGATCTGTGGGCTGCCAGAAATAATCATCTGAATCAAAATGCTCCAATCCGTATTCCTCACTTATTTTTTGACCCAGAGTTGTGGTTCCGGAACCTGAAGCCCCGGTTATATGAATATGTTTAACCATATACAATCTTTCCTTCCCTTATATTCAGGTTTATGTTAAGCTTGTTAATCCACATGTTTATTCCAGCTCTACTCCATTAAGATCACCATAAAGTACTTCAATTTCACGTTCATCTGCACCCTGCTGGCGGTATATTCCCCAGGCTTGACCATTACTCCAGAAAGTAGAAAAGTTATCTTTTTTGATACAGGGATCAAAACTAATTTTCCCTGCAGGCAGATCATATTCATAACCACTCAGGGCGATCAGCAGAGCCCAGCTGGACATAGAACGTGCATAATGATGCCCACACTCCACCTCATTCCAGGGATTCCTTTTATAGCCATCATGTCTGTCACGAACTGCTTTTACAATTGATAATCCCTGTTCAATATACCCTTCATATATCAAATGAGAGGCCACCTGATATTCTATACCGGTCCATACTTCATCTGAATAAACAAAGGGGATTCGGGGCCGTCCCCCCCGGGGCCAGGAGCAGAGCAGCAGGCCACCCTCCTCATTAAGAACATATGTCCGCTGCACATTATGATGTTCGGAAAAATCATCCCGGAAATTATACTTAAAAATAGAATGGACAGCTTTTTGAACATGTTTTTGGGGGAATATATAACCTAAGCCGGCTACATGGGCCAGCTGCTGGCCCAGCAGCTGATCTGACAAACAGCCTGTACCGTACTGATAACGATATTTATCTACATCATCTATATTCTGAATATAATATTCACCATTCCACAGCAGTTCATCCATTTTACTGCTTCCTTCTTTTAATGCCCGTTGATATTTTTCCACATGCTCTTTATCTTCAAGATAATCAGCCATTTCCCGGCCCGCTTTCAGGGCAGCAAAAAATATAGAATTGACCAGGGAATTTGGTCCATAAAATTCTATATCATAGGTATTATGCTGCTTATCATCCAGAACAAAATCTCCGTCTGAATCCCAGTAATCAAAAGCAAAATCCAGAGCACTGCTGGCCTTATCCCAGACTTCTCTTAGCAGTTTATCATTTCCACTTAGTTTCCAGTCCCGATAAAGCCTGACGATAGAACCCAGCTGACCATCGGCAGCTGGTATCATATCCCAGGATTCTCGATCAAACACTCTACTGCCCCGAAAGGCCATTTTCCCTTTTTCATCTGTTTCCAGTAAAAATTGAATTTTTCTCATGTTCTGCTCTAATTTTGGAAAAAGAAAAGCCAGAGTCTGTGTATAGTTCCAGACATGGGTGCAGCTGCCCTCACAGCAGCCATTTCTATCAAAACATCCCTCCCAGCCCAGAAAAGAACCATCTTCTATTCTAAAACAGGTGGGGCTTCTGAGTACAGTTATATTTGCGGCCAGAGCATCTATAACATAGGAAGGCAATGTGCTTCCAAAAAGAGCCCTCCGGAAATCTCGTGATTTTTCTTCCAGACGGGTCCGATGATCTATTAGATACTCAGCCACCTCCCAGGAGCTGTCCCACAGTGTGCTGTAATAATTTTTTACTAGCTGTCTATTATCAGAATCACCAGCACAGGAATTTTCTTCAGACCACCCTTTTATTCGGTTGGGGAAATACCAGCTCAGAACAAACTCAAACTCCTTTTTTTGGCCTAAAGCCAGGGTCTGCCTGCTGCCAATTGAACCAACTGCCAGCTTTCGTCCGGGAGAAGCCTCGGATTCTTCTGCCGAAAGAAAGGATTCTTTTTCTAGATCACCATCTTCGCGAAAATCATCCCAAAAATCCTGTATACCATCCCACCAGCCTCCTGTAAGCCATTCTGTTTTATAGGTTATATTCTGGCCGGTAGTAACCAGAGCCATATTACCGTGGTGCAGATCCCCGGAGTCTACCTCTGGATTTGTGTAATATAAACCGCTGAACTCTTCTTTTTGTCTGAATTCATTCTTTCCCCTGCTGTCAAGCTCAATATCTCCAAAGTCATTAAAACCTTTAAAACCAATAACATTGGACAAAGAACCCACTATACTGACGTTAACTTCTTGATCGGAAATATTTTTTACAGTGTATCTAATATAAGCTCCGGGAACCCCGGAGTCATCTGCATTTAAAGGTATAAAAGGCGTAAAAGCTTCCAGGCTAACCTTTACCGGTAGACTGTTATCAACAAATTCGACCTCAACAAAAGGATATTCCCCTTTCATTTTCGAAGAATCAAACCGGGGCAGACCAGCCACCTCATCGGAGTTAAATCCATGAGATTTTGCATAAGGAGGCTGAATTTTAGATTCTAAAACCCTGGTTTTAATCTCCTGTCCCCGGGAAGTCCAGATGGAGAAAAAAGTGTAGGGCATTTTGTTACCTTTACCCGGACTGTTAAAAAGCTCCCAGTCTTTTAGCTGGCCCCTGGACCCCACAGAAACATTTCCAGTGCCTATACCCCCCAGAAGAAAAGCCGCCTCCCGGGCTGTGCCGGGAAAAGTCCTCCGGGAACCATAATCAAATATTTTCTTTTTTTTAAAATAGCTCATTATTAACCGCCTGCTCCCTTTTGGATTTTTGTTAATTTTTATATGAGAATCTTGCTCTATTAGCGGTTAACTGCCCCCTTTCGCTTAGGCTGTTTAAAATTTGTTCCAGACCAGAACTTCATCCAGAGATTTTTTGTTCCGCTCTTTATTCTCTTTTTCAGATTCATAATATCCAACCGCAATCAGAGTCATTAAAGTATAATTATCCGGTGTGTTTAATATATTTTCAACTTCATTACTGTGCTCTTTTTTATAGGAATTTACCCAGCAGGTGCCCAGTCCATAAGCCGCAGCCGCGATTAAAATATTCTCTGTAGCTGCAGAGGCATCTTCCAGAGAAGTCAGAGCCTCATTTTCATCACAAAAAACAGCCACACAGGCCCCGGCCTCTTTTATAAAACGGCCATATTTAGCCTCGCCGGCAATCCTTTCTTTTATTTTGTTATCAGTTATAACAGCAAATTTCCAGGCCTGTTTATTATAGCCGGAGGGGGCCAGACGGGCACAGTCAATTATATCTTCTAAAATCTCCTTCGGAACTTTTTTTTCAATGTAGTTACGGATACTTTTTCTTTTTTTTATTACAGCCAGAGTATCTTCAGTAGACATTATATCACTCCTCGCAGAAAATATACTTTTATACCTTTTTTATAATATTCAATAACAAACATTTTATTCCTTTATTAAATTGCAGACATCTCATTTAATAGATCATTTTTAATGAAAATTTATACTGCTTTACAATAATTAACACTTTCATACTTTCTATTTATAATTAGTTTCCATGGCTCAGCTGTTTGTTGGTTATTTTCTTTGGTCTATTATGATATATAAGTAAAAAAATAATCCCGGTCAAAGAACCGGGATAGTAAATTTATTTGTTTTGGATTCAAAATCTCCATCTTTTTGCTTTATTATTTATATATCAAATCCATTCTTCTTTCAAAACCGGTACATCCCCCAACAGCTTTTTGGTATAAGGATGTTCCGGATTTTCTACAACTTGATGAACTGAACCTCTTTCTACTATCTTCCCTTTTTCCATGATACAAATTTTATCACTGGAATAATAGGAGAGACCCATATCATGAGTTATAAACATAATAGCAATATCCTGTTTTTCCTGTATTTTCAATAATACATCAAGTATATTTGCCCGGCTGCAGGCATCAATCATAGATGTAGGTTCATCGGCAATCAAGATTTCCGGTTCTATTATTAAAGCCCGGGCGATCATAATTCTCTGCCTCTGACCACCACTCATTTCAAAAGGATATTTGCCCAGAATCTCCTCAGGCTCAAGTTTAACAGAACGGAGAGCCTCTTTGATTTGTTCTTCTTTTTCTTGACGGGATATCTTTTTATCAAACAGTTTATAACAGTCAAGCAGTATCTTCTCTACATTGAAAAACTGATTAAAAGAAGCATAGGGGTCCTGAAATATTCCCTGAATATTACGCCAGTATTCTTTTCTTTCTTTACGATTAAATTCTGTAATCTTATCTCCTCTAAAATATATATTACCGGAAGTAGGTTTTAGAAGATTTAACAGCATTTTAGCTACTGTTGTTTTCCCACTACCACTCTCTCCAACAAGAGAAATGATTTCATTTTTTGCTATACTAAATGATATATTATCTACAGCTACTATATCTTCCTCATGTCTGAATATTTTGGTCAAATCATCAACTTTTATCAGAATTTCTTCCTGTTGATTATTCATCAGAACCATCTCCCTTTTTTTTAGCAACAACATCACATTTAACCGGTCTGCCTTTTACATTAACCCATTCGCTTTCTTCCACAGTACACTTCTCAAGTGCATAATTACAGCGAGGAGCAAATCGGCAGCCGGGAGGTGGATCCTTTAAGTTGGGAGGTGTTCCCGGAATATTTATCAGTTCTTTCTCTCGAATTCCGGGTTCAGGTACTAAAATGGAAGAAATCAATGCTTCTGTATAAGGATGCACCGGATCAAAAACAATCTGCTCCACAGTTCCAATTTCAACAAAACGTCCGGCATACATAATGGCTATTCTATCACAGGCATGCCTTAAGGTGGTTAAATCATGGGTGATAAAAATCAAACTTTTAAAAATCTCTTCTTCAATCAATTTCTTGAACATTTTCACCAGAACTTTTTGAGTGCTGACATCCAGAGCAGAAGTAGGTTCATCAGCTATTAACAGGGTGGGATTGAGCATCGTAGATATCATAATTATAACTCTCTGTTTCATACCCCCACTCAACTCACAGGCATAATTATCCAGAACCCTTTCCGGTAAATTTAAATCCTCTACTCTGGACATCGCCCTATCCATAATTTCATTATTTGTTAATTCAGAATAATGGGATTTCATCAAATGCCAGATAAATCTTTTAACCTTCAAAGTCGGGTTCAATGCATTCATGGCACTCTGAGGAACATAGGAAATTTCACAGGCCAGATAATTTTCTTTTATATCTTTGTCCTCTTTATCATAAAGATTTTCACCATTTAAAATAACTTCTCCATCAACATATTCCAGCGGCTTTTTGAATCTTTTCATCAGGCATTTGGCCAGCGTTGATTTACCACAGCCGGACTCTCCGGCCACACCTAATACTTCACCTTCGGCCATAGAAAAATCAACCCCATCAACTGCTTTAACCTCAGGTTCAAATCGGTGGCGGTAGTATCCTTTTAGATCATTTACTTCCAGAACTGTGCTCATTTATATAACCCCTTTACTCTCT
This sequence comes from Halanaerobiaceae bacterium, assembly GCA_003553225.1. Taxonomy (GTDB): domain Bacteria; phylum Bacillota; class Halanaerobiia; order Halanaerobiales; family Halarsenatibacteraceae; genus T1SED10-99. Next base: position 44,628 of record PWDW01000096.1, on the reverse strand, counting down.
TAATTTTGGATTGAATATTTCATCCATACCTGAATTTATTATATACAGAGAAAAAGTAAGTAAAGCAATAGCAATAACAGCCGGTAAAAATGCCCACCAGGCATCGGTTCTTACTGCTTCATAAGTCAAAGCCCAGTGCATTAAACCACCGAGAGAAATTGTTTCAAAAGGTCCCAGGCCCAGCATGCTCAGGGTAGCTTCATTAATTATAGCTGTAGCTACCTGCAGAATAAAGGCCATGAAAATATATGAAAATATATAAGGCAGAATTTCTCTAAACAAAATCTCCAGAGTATTAAAACCGGACAGACGGGCAATATTAACATGTTCTCTAACCCGCAGACTGGTAACCTGAGAGCGAACTGCCCTTGCTGTCCAGGGCCAGCTGGTGATTCCAATAATCATTGCCAGCAGCAGTGCACTCCTCTGCTCTAAGCTAACCGAAATCAATATTAAAATTACAAACGGAGGAACAACAATAAATAAATTGGTTATGGAGTTGAGCAGTTCATCAACTTTGCCCCCCTTATATCCGGCAATACTGCCGATTCCAGTCCCGATTCCGGTGGCAATAAGACCGGCTACCAGACCAACAATTACAGAAGTTCTGGTTCCGTGAATTAAGCTGGCCAGCATGTCTCTACCAAAATTATCTGTACCTAAAGGAAGGTCACGGGAGGGAGACTCATATAGAAAACCGGCCATACTGAAGGGATCTACATCATAAACATGAGGTCCCAGAAAACCAAATAAGAGAACTGATACTAAAATAATGCTCCCCACTTTTGTTCGGTGTGGTTTCCAAAAACGAGCCAGTACTTCTTTCATCTTAGCCCTCAACCTCCTCTGTCTGTGCCGTTTTCACCCGGGGATCAATTAAACCATAGGTTAAATCCATAATAAAGTTGGCCATAAGGACTCCCAGGACAATTAGTAAAGTACAGCCCTGAATTAGAGGATAATCAGACTGGCGGATTGCACTGAACAAATAGGTGCCAATTCCGGGATAATTAAATACAATTTCAGTTACCAGAGAACCCCCAACAACCAGCCCCAGGGTTAAAGCCAATCCGGTAATCTGGGGTAATATTGCATTTTTAAATACATATCGAATTATAAATTTTTCTTTGATCCCTAAACTCCGAGCATAATTAACATAGTCCTCATTTAATTCATAAATAGACATCTCGCGCATACCAATGGCCTGACCACCAATTGTGACCAGTACAATGGTAGAAAAAGGCAAAATATAATGGCGGATCACACTAATGACAAAGGAAACATTTAAAGCAGGATACAGTCCGGTACGGTAGCCACCACCCACCGGAAACCAGCCCAGAATAACTGCAAAAACATACAAAACTACAATTCCCAGAGCATAATGGGGAATAGCATTAAAAAATAATGATATGGGAAATAATACCCTGTCAAAAACTCCTTTTCTGTAAGCTGCAATGGCTCCCAGAGCATTACCCAGAATCCATCCGGTCAGCATTGCCGGCAGCTGCAGGGCAATTGACCAGGGCAGTGCATTACGTAAAATATCAAGTACAGGACGTGGGTACTGACTGAATGAGGTACCCATACTGCCCCTGAGCAGCAGACTAACATAATCAATAAACTGCCTCCAAACAGGCTGGTCCAGTCCAAACTCCTGCATAAATGTGCGGTACATCTCCTGAGCAGACTGACTGCTGAACCCTCCCCCACCTGCCATCTGAGAAACCAGTGCACTGATAGGGTCCCCGGGTACCAGACGAGGTAAATAAAAATTAAGAAAAACTCCAACTACAAGAGTCAGCAGATACCATCTGGTTTTTCTGAAAGCGTATTTTAAAAAAGGGCTCAAATTATCACCTTCCAGATGTTTAATTATACAGATAAAATTATTAAACCGGGAACAGAAATTGTTGGTAACTGTTCCCGGTATTTAAATTGACTTTTACCAGTTTAACCAGGGTCACAGAACCGGGCGAAATTTCCTGCCAGTTATTTTAATTTGCAGGTTCAATATTAAACAGAGTTCGTATTGCAGCTCCATCTGTTGCAATTTGCGGAGGAGCATAAGGGTTATCCTGAGTGGGGAAATTAGTCCAGTATCTTTCAGTCCAGGTATGGAAAACATCCGGGCGATACATAAGGGGAATTGCCGGTGCTTCTTCCATAAATTTAATATCCAGTTCCGCATAAAGCTCCAGCTGCTTTTCTCGATCCCTTGTTACAGGAATCTCTGCTATTAGCTCATCAACTTCTTCATTGCGATATCGACCCCAGTTTCTCAAGGTCATTTCACCGCGCTCAGGTACCCCTTCAGAAAAAATAGAATTTCTGAATTCAATCCAGGGTTTGGCCGGGCTGGCTCCACCAAAGGGCTGTTCAAGAGCAAAATCAAAATCACCATACTGCATTCTTTCTTCCCAGACTGGAGCTTCGGGGAATTCAGCTACAACATTTATTCCCACATCCCGGGCATTTTCAGCGACTATCTGTAAAGCCACCATCCAGTCACTCCAGCCATAGGGACACTCAGCTGTCAGAGGTCCAATGGGTTCGCCATCCGGAGTCATATACATACCATCATGTCCTTTGGTATAACCGGCTTCCTGAAGTATCTCTTCTGCTTTGTCCGGATCATGCTCCCAGCCATGTTCATCAACTCTATCCTGATCATAGGGCTCTTCTTCCGGAAGAATCATGGAGGAATTTGCCGTCTCCGAATATCTGGTCATGGCCAGCTGAGCAATCCGTTCATAATCAATAGCATGGGCCAGTGCTCTCCGGAATGCCGGATCATCCATGGGAGATTCCTGTGTGTTGATGATTAATGTAGGAATTCCCATTGGATAATAATAAGGGGTCTCCTCAAACCAGGTATAGGTTTCTAATTCGGGATTTAAAGTCATCTCCCAGACCTGAGGAATAAACTGCTGGCTCATATCAATTTGTCCATCTTCAAAAGCCAGATTACCGGCCTCATTACTTTCATAAATAGGATGGGCTATATATTGAGGAACCGGCTCACCCCAGTTTTCAACACCCCAGTAATTATCATATTTCTCCAGCACAATTATCTGATCAGTATAGTCTCTCAGCTGATAGGGACCGGAACCAACAGGTTCTTCATTAACCCAGCTTCTAATCTCACCTATATCCTGATCTTTTTCTTCTTCTAAATCTGAGAATATATGCTCGGGTAAAATATAGGTAAAACCAAGAAAATGTTCAACCATCATGGTGTTTGGATTATCGGGATTTAAATTGAACTGGACAGTAGTTTCATCAACTGCTTCCACTGAATCCAGATATTCCCAGGCATCACTGTATCCGGTGGGATATCTATCAGCAAATTCAAAAGTGTAGACCACATCATCTGCAGTTACCGGCTCTTCATCCTGAAAATATGCCTTTTCATCCAGATTGACAGCCAATGTCAGTTCATCTTCCCATTCATAATCAGTTGCCAGCAGAGGTTCCAGCTCATCGGTCAGCATATTAAAAGCAAACAGGGTCTCATACAGCAGTACTCGACCATCATCAGCATCCAGAGGCCAGGATGGAGCTCCCGAAACGGGATTCCAGTTGGATGGGGAACCCCACTGCAGACCATTTACATAAAAGGTTTCTTCCCGGGGAAGTTCAATTAAGGCCTCCTGGGCAGCAGTGAAAAAGCTAAAAGTAAAAACAAATACCAAAAGCAGAGTAAAAATTAAAGACTTTTTAAGCATTAGTCAATTTCCCTCCTTGTTTTTGCTTTTATTTTTCGCCTTTGTCCTATGCCCCATCTAACTTTTATATCCTTTTGGATCCCTCCCTCCTTTGTTTTTTAAATTTCTGCAATTTATCTGGATTGGGAATTCCAGGATTTGTTTTCAATCCAAAGTTTTACTGTACTCTTTTATAATTGAGTCTCGAACATTGTTGATATGGTTTTTCAAAAGACTAACCGCAGTTTGTATATCCTCCTCCAGAATTGATTCAATTATTTTTTTATGTTCCTGAAGTGCTTCTTTTTTTCTATCTCGATCCAGATGTCGAACTAAATCAATAAGATCTTCAATTTTTGAATACTCTTTAATTAAAAATTCGTTCTGTGAACTATTTATTATAAATTCATGAAATTTTTTGTCCTGACGATCAAATTCATTGCGGGGTGGATTTTGATAGTTCAGCATATCATTATATATATTTTCAAGTTCATTTTTATTAAGATTATTTATATATTTCTGAAGACAGTAAGCTTCATACATCTTTCTCACATCAACAATCTCCTTGATTTCATAGGGCTCAAAACTCCTGACAAAAAATCCAACCCTTTCTTTTTTTTCCACCAGACCGCATTTGGCCAGTTTTTTTAAAGCATCTCTAACCGGCATTACACTGACCTCATATTTATCAGATAATTTTCTGGTCTCAATCTTTTCTCCCAGTTCAAACTTCTGATGCAGAATCTCAGTTTTTAATATTTTAAATATTTGATCTGAAATACTGTGGGTTTCTATCCCATAATTATCACCTTCTAATATTCGAAAAACTTTCAAAAAAGTTCCTGTTAATTAAAATATTATGTTCATAAATATTTTTTTCACAAGTTCTATCAAAAATAATGTAAAAATATGAAATCTGATATATCAGATTTTTCAATACATTATAAATGTTAATATACATTCAGTTTAATGTCAAACTATTCTCTTTTTTGCTATGCTTTATATACTTGCCAAATATATTATCTAAAAAAATTATCTTACTTTTACTCATTTATAGGATAATATGCTCTAAAATAAGTGTTTATTGAGAATATTAAAATATCAATTTAATACAAAAAAACATCATCCTTCCTCTGATTTCAGGGAAAGACAATGCTTTTTTAAGATATTATACAATTACAGCAGGTTACCAAAAGACCGGGTTCTAAACGGTCAACTTGATTTCAACTGCAGCTGGTTATATTTTTTTCTTAAAGATTATTTCCAGGGCTTCATCATCTAAAATAAAACAGCCGCAGTCCTCAAACCCGTGTTTACGGTGGAAAAATTGTCCCTGTTCATCGGCCAGAGAAGACGTCATCAAAGTTTTAAAATCTTTTTTTTGCATCTCCTTTTTCCAGAAGGAAAGCATCCGGGCTCCGATACCCTGCCCGCGAAATTCCTCTCTGACAAAAATAAAATTCATAAAAGGGATATCACCCCACAAATAACTAAACCGCAGCCAGGCAATAATTTGATTATCAACAACAGCTTTAATGATCTGTTTGTGTTCCAGCCTCTGCTCCAACAACTCTCTTTTGTTTGCGGAAATATGCTGGTCCTGTTCCAGAAAAAAGTCCAGATCACCCGGCTCAGCATATTTGATATCGGCCATATTTTTCCTCCCCCAACATCATTTTTTACCATTCCAGCTGCCATCCTGTATCTTTTATTTTACCTTCGGATGGGCTTTCACTCCACTGTAATTTTTTACTGTTCCGGATGCCACCTTAATTTAGGACTGCGGGCAGCTTCTGTTTCATCCAGCCGACCAACCACCATATTGTGAGGTGCATTCTGAGCTTTCTGGGGATTGGTCTGTGCTTCCCGGGAAATCTGATTCATAACCTCAACAAAATGATCCAGAGTCTCTTTGCTCTCCGTTTCTGTAGGCTCCACCATAATTGCCTCATCAACAATCAGGGGAAAATACATGGTCGGAGGGTGTATATGAAAATCCAGCAGTCGCTTTGCTATATCAGCTGTAGAAACACCCTGCTCTTTCTGGCGGCTGCCGGAGAGCACAAATTCATGTTTACATATGCGGTCAAAGGGTAAATCATACTCTGTTTTTAATTTTTCTTTTAAGTAATTAGCATTTAATACAGCATCTTCAGCAGCCTGTTCTAAACCTTCGGCTCCTGCCGCCAGTAAATAGGAATAAGCTCTGATAAGAATTCCGAAATTACCGTAAAATGATCTTACTTTCCCGATACTATCCGGACGGTCATTATCCAGAACATATCTCTGCTCATTTTTTTCCACCAGTGGTAGGGGCAGATACCGGGCCAGTTCTTCGGTTACTCCCACCGGACCGGACCCCGGTCCTCCACCACCATGGGGAGTACTGAAAGTTTTGTGCAGATTAAGATGAATAATATCAAACCCCATATCCCCGGGACGAACTTTGCCCATGATGGGATTTAAATTGGCCCCATCATAATACAGCAGGCCCCCTGCCTGGTGTATGATTTCTGCTATTTTTAAAATATCTTCTTCAAACAGTCCCAGAGTATTGGGATTGGTCAGCATAATACCGGCCGTTTTTTCACCGACTAATTCTTTCAGCTGTCCTATATCAACCAGACCCCGCTCATTGGACTCAACCTCCCGGACTTCAAATCCCACCATGGTGGCACTGGCCGGGTTGGTACCATGGGCTGAATCAGGTACAATTATTTCTGTTTTTTGATCACTGACACCTCTATTTTTCAGATCCTTTTTAATAATCATTAAACCCGCAAGCTCCCCCTGGGCTCCGGCAGCCGGCTGCAGGCTAAAGCGTCCCATGCCGGTAATCTCAACCAGCTTCTGTTCCAGTTCATAAAGCAGCTTCAGATTACCCTGAACCATCTTTTGCGGCTGGTGGGGATGAGTTTCACTAAACCCGGAATATTGAGCAGCATCTTCATTAACTTTAGGATTGTACTTCATGGTGCAGGAACCCAGGGGATAAAACCCTGAATCCACACCATAGTTTTTATGGGATAGAGCAGTAAAATGCCTGACCACCTCAACCTCACTAACTTCAGGCAGCTCAGGTTCTTTTTGTCGCAGATGTTTTTCCGGAATAAGGGTTTCGATTTCCATTGTGGAAAGCTCATCTTCCGGCAGTGAACAGCCCTTTTTCCCTTCCCTGCTTTTCTCAAAAATTAACTGGTTTTCTTTACTCATTTTACCGCCTCCAGTAAACTTACCAGTTTTTCAATTTCTTCTATGGTCCTTTTTTCTGTAACCGCCAGCAGTATACTATTCTGTAGTTCAGGATATTCTTTTTGCAGATCAAAACCACCCAGATAATTGTTTTCATGAAGATAGTCATTGAGCTCTGTTTTGTCCTTTTTGGTGGAAACCGCAAACTCTTTGAAAAAGGGACCGGAAAAAGTCATTTTAAAATCTGTTAACTTCTCTATTTTTTGAGCCGTATAATGCGCCTTTTTAGTCGATAGCTCAGCCACCGTCTGGAGACCTTTTTTACCCAGCAAACTAAGATAAACTGTTGCCGCTAAAGCATTTAGAGCCTGGTTGGAACAGATATTGGATGTAGCTCTGGCTCTTCTGATATGCTGCTCACGGGTCTGTAAGGTCATAACAAAACCTCTGTTTCCAGATTTATCCTCGGTTTCTCCAATTACCCGGCCCGGAAGGCGGCGCATATACTGTTCGGCTACGGCAAAAAAGCCAAAATGGGGTCCTCCAAAATTTTGCGGATTACCCAGACTCTGACCTTCTCCAACAACTATATCTGCTCCCAGGTTTCCGGGGGCTTCCAGCAGGCCCAGGGCCACAGGATCAGCAGCTGTAATAAAAACAGCACCGGCCTTTTTAATAGGCCGGGATAGCTCCGACAGATCTTCCAGCAGGCCAAAAAAGTTGGGGTTCTGGATTATAACTCCAGCCGTTCCTTCATCAACCACATCTGCAAGCTCCTGTTTATTGGTTTTTCCATCACAGAGAGGCACCTCAACTAGCTCCAGGTCAGCTGCCTGACAGTATGTTTTAATAACTTTTCTGCTTTCCGGATTAACACTTCGAGAAACAACAATCTGTTTGCGGTTCCGGTTAATACTGGTAGACATCAGGGCTGCTTCAGCAGCAGCACTGGCACCATCATAAACAGAAGCATTGGCTACCTGCAGACCGGTCAGTTCACTAATCATGGTCTGAAATTCAAATATGGCCTGGAGATAACCCTGGCTGATTTCAGCCTGATAGGGAGTATAAGCCGTATAAAATTCAGACCGGGAAATTATGTGGTTAACTACAGAGGGTATATAATGGTCATACACACCGGCCCCCAGAAAAGATATGTACTCCGTTAAATCATGATTTTGGTCACTCAGCTCTTTCATCTTTTTTTTGATATCCAGTTCCGAAAGAGAATCATTCAGCTTAAGTTTATCCTCCAGCAGAATCTCCTCCGGGATATCAGAATACAGCTCTGAGACTGAATTTATACCTATTTCAGCCAAAATATCGTTTCTGTCCTGTTCAGTATGCGGCAGATAGGGCATCATTTTTATTGTGCTCCTTCACAGTAAGATTTATACTCTGCTGCTGACAACAGATTATCCAGCTCACTGTCATCAGTTAATTCCAGAGAAATAATCCAGCTTTCATAAGGCTGATCATTAAGTAATTCCGGACTATCCAGCAGTTCTTCATTTATATCCACTACAGTACCACTAACCGGAGTATACACCTCAGAGACTGCTTTAACAGACTCCACAACTCCAATCTCTTCACTCTGATTAAATCTATCACCCTTCTGGGGCAGTTCAACAAAAACAATATCTCCCAGCTGATCCTGGGCCTCATCGGTAATTCCAATATAAGCCCGATCATCATCTGTTTTTACCCACTCATGATTTCTAGAATAATAAAGATCTTCTTTTACTTCCATAATTAATTCCCCCTGTTATAGAATGGAGTATTAACAATCTCAGCCTGTAATCTGCGTTTTCTGATCTCGATTTCAAGTACAGTACCCACTTCCCGAAACTCACTTTGCACATAACCCAGACCCAGATTTTTATCCAGAGTCGGGGCATAGGAACCACTGGTTATCTCTCCTATCTTTTGATCATTTTTGAATATTTTATAACCCCGGCGGGGAATACCCCGGTCCTTCATTTCCAGTCCCACCAGTACCTCTGATAAATCACTATCATTGATCTCCTGCAGGGCCTCTTTTCCGATAAAATCCTGTTTTTTTAGTACTACAAACCTGCCCAGGCCAGCTGCCAGAGGATTCCTGTTTTCATCAATTTCATGACCGTAAAGTGATAAACAGGCTTCAAATCTCAGGGTATTTCGAGCCCCCAGACCAACCGGCTGAACTCCTTTGTTTTTTCCTTTTTTTAAAATAGCATTCCAGATTCTTTTAATACTGCCTTCTGAATAGATTTCAAATCCATCTTCACCCGTATAACCGGTTCTGGAGACCAGAACCGGTTCTCCGGCAATATCTACCTTATCCTCAAATCTAAAAAATCCTATATCTTCCAGGTTGCAATCGGTTAAACTCTGCAGCACCTCCTGAGACAGGGGACCCTGAAAGGCTAATTTTCCGACCAGAGATGATTGATCGGTAATCCGGCAGCCCTGAACCAGATGGTCTTTTAGCCAGCCGTAATCCTTTTTTGTGTTAACCGCATTTACCACCAGCTGATATTGGTTTTGCCCCAGCCGGTATACCAGCAAATCATCCACAACTCCACCCTCAGGGTTACACATTAAAGTATACTGGATCTGGTTATCATTAATTTTAGATAGATCATTGGTGGTCATATACTGTAAAAAATTAAAACTTTTCTCACCCTCTACTTTGATCTGACCCATGTGTGATATATCAAAAAGACCGGCCCTGTTTCTTACTGTTTGGTGTTCTTCAATCACCCCTTTATATTCTAAAGGCATCTCCCAGCCCCCAAATTCACCCATTTTAGCTCCTAAATTACGATGGGTTTGGTTAAGAGGGCTCTGCAGTAGAGTTTCCGACATTTTGCTGATCCTCCTCAAAAAATATTTTTTTCACAGCAGCAGTGTACTCAAAATTAATTATAACAGAGAACTGCTTGATTTTCTATACTTCCCGCTCAATTAATTTAAAACTCTTCTCATCCAGCTTTCGGCAGTCCGGTACTTCATATTTGTTGCCCTCTGCGTCTTTAAGCACCAGATGATTGGGAGAAGTAAATGATGTCTCACTGCGCCTGGTCATTTCTATGCTCATACTGCCCTTATCTGTTTTGACATACCAGACTGTACCACGATCTCTTTTTATTATATCAATTACTTTTTTAATCTGCGGAATATAATATTTTTTGCCCAGCTCTTCCCGAAGAATCCGGCGGGATTCCTCTTCCAGAGCTGATAACTGTTCAATAATACCCAGCTCTTCTTTTTCATCTTCATCCAGCTGCTCTTTGTCTTTTTTTAGCAGGATATACTTTTCTTTAGCGGAAAAAGGAAAAGCCCGGAGTGCTTTTACATTGTTATATTTATCTCCATTCCGGGTAACCACCAGTTTATTATATTCATTTTTTCTAATTTTAATTTCCTCAGGGTCCAGCAGAGGTAAATATTCTTTTACCAGTTCAGATTCACTCATGGTTTTGCCTCCATATATATTTTTGGTTTGTCTTCAATTTTTTATCAATCCATCTCTTTTCATATCTGATTACCAGATAAAAATTAATTTTTTAATCTTTTTTTAAACTGCCTTCATCTGCCTCTGCATATCATGCAGTTTGGCGTATACTCCCTCTTTATCCAGCAGTTCATCATGGGTGCCCTGCTCCACTATCTCTCCTTCTTTTAGAATAAACAGACGGTCAGCATTTCTTAAAGTGGAGAGCCTGTGGGCAATGGCAAAAGTTGTTCTGCCCTTAATCAGTCTTTCCAGTGCTTCCTGAATCTGAGCTTCTGTCCTGGTGTCCACTGATGAGGTGGCCTCATCCAGAATTAAAAGTTTGGGATCTTTTAAAATTGCCCGGGCTATGGATATTCTCTGACGCTGACCGGTAGAAATCCTTACTCCCCGTTCACCAACTTCACTTTCATAACCATCAGAAAAACCCATTATAAAGTCATGGGCATTGGCCGCCCGGGCGGCGGCAATTACTTCTTTCCGGGAAGCAGCGGGATTACCGTATTTTATATTGCTGGCAATAGTACCGCTGAACAGAAAGGGATCCTGAAGAACAATTCCAATGTGTTTTCGCAGGCTGCGCACCTTTATATCCTCATGACTTTTACCATCTATCAATATTTCACCATCTTCCGGATCATAAAAGCGGCAAATTAAATTAATAAGAGTTGTTTTCCCGGCTCCACTTTCACCGGCCAGACCTATAATCTCACCGGCCTCAACCTTAAAACTCACATTTTTTAGAGCCGGTACACCTTTATCATAACTGAAGGTAATATTTTTAAACTCAATCTCACCCTGAAAATCTTCTAATTCTTCTGCTTCTTCTCTATCTTTTATCTCCGGATTGGTGTCCAGAATCTCAAACACCCGATCGGCAGAGGTTAATATCCTCTGAAAACGGTGGTTGATTCGACAGAGGTCCTGAACCGGGCGGTAAAAACGCATCATATAACCGGTAAAGGCAGTTAAAGTACCTATAGTCAAAGTCCCACCAATAACCCGGAGTCCTCCAAACCACCAGATTAATATCATTCCGATAAAGGTTAAAAACTGCATACTGGGTGAATAAAGGGTCCTCAGCTTCAAAGACTGAATATGACCATTAAAGACTTCCTCGTTTTTATCGTTAAACCTTTTTACCTCTCTTTTTTCCTGGTTAAAGGCTTTAACCACTTCAATACCGGGAATAGTGTCCGCAAGAATACCATTTAGACCGGCATTTCTGCGCCACAGGATACGGTATACCCGATGGAGTTTATCCCTAAAATAAAAAGTTAAGAACACCAGCAGCGGAGCCGGAAGCATAACAATTAAGGCCAGCTGCCAGTTTAACAAAAAGAGAATAGTCACAATCATCACAATGGTCAATATATCCTGACCCACTCTCTGCAGCTGTGAACTTAAAAAAGATTCAATCCTGCTCACATCAGAGGTCACCCTGGTCATTACTCGCCCCGTGGATTTTTTGTTGAAAAAACTGAGGGATAATTTCTGCAGATGTTCATAAACCTGATTTCTCATATCCAGCAAAACTTTCTGGCCCATCCAGTTAATTATATAGGTTCTTACAGCTGACAGAGCACTGCGAATTAAATTAAAAGACAGCATTGTCAGAACCACTATAGCCAGAAGCCGAACCGTTCCAGGGGCCGCAAAATTTAAAAATATTTCGGAAATAATATTGGCCTCTTCATATTCATAACCCACAGCCGGACCCAGGACATCATCAATCAGGGTCCTGTTTAAAAGAGGAGGCAAAAGGCCGATCAATGTGGTTACCCCCAGTAACAAAAAACCAGAAATAAAGGGCAGCAAATAAGGTTTAACATAGGACAGCAGCCTATAAATTACTTCTTTTTGCTCCATACATTCATCACAGACTTTTCTTCGGCTGGAAGATATCTTCTTCCCACACTGGTTACAGGTTTTTACCCTTGACTTTTTCCGGACCACAGCCCGCCTGTTTTCAATAAGATCCTCCTCTGATGGTAAGTCCTTTATTTCTTTTACTCTATCTGCAAACACCTCCAGAAAATCGTCCAGAGGTATTTTTATTTTTTTAGAAGCCCGCATAAATTCCACGGCCCGATCCTTAAGTATAATATTTACAATCTGATTGCCGTCCAGTTCTCTGACTTCAATTGCTTCTATTTCTTCTAAATTCACTTCAATGAAACTGTCTTTTTCAATATTTTCTATATCTCCCACATATATAATCCTTTGATCAGTCAGCACCACCCACTGCTGCTGGTAAAATCCTTCCCGGGTAAGATCACTAATTAAAACATGCTGCAGCTTTTCCTCGTCCCATAGAAAATTATTAATTAAATAATACCGGTTATTTTCCAGATCTTCAGAAGTCAAAAAATATTCAAATTCATTATCATCAAAAGGAACTAACTTTTCATCTTTTTTTTGAGGTCTAAAATATGAAAGGATAAATTTTATAAACTCTCTCATCTTGGTTTATACACTCCCTGTTTTAGTTTTGCTAAACCAATTCCGAAACTCTGTAACTGATAATAAATTTCTTACACTTTTCAGGAATTCAGTTTGTCCAGCAGTCTCTTAAAAGTTTTTTGCTCCTCTTCACTCAGTAAATTCATTTTTCCACGAATATTATTTTTATGTTCGGGTATTAACTCACCGCGCAGTTCAGCACCCGATTCAGTCAATTTAACCAGCCATACTCTTCTGTCATCCTGGGATCTTTCCCGGTATACCCAGCCATTGTCTTCCATTCTATCTATTAATCCGGTTACATTGCTTGCATTACAGTGGATTTTCCGGGCCAGCTGATTAAAGGGTACTCCCTTTTGGTTAAGATGATAGAGGGTGTGAAACTGGGACCAGGTTATATCCTCTTCTTCCTCCAGTTTTTTTCTGAGTTCTGTTTTCAGATTATGATAGGTATGTCGAAGTGTGAAATATAATTTGATGGGAAGAGATGAGCTTTGAGACATATTCTGGATCAACCCCTTTCTTGTTTTAAATAGTTTTTTGTCAGGTAAACTGTTTTTTGCAAAAAACCGAATGAAAAAAGAACGGAACTTATTTGTTTGCATGTTGAATACATCACTGAACTGAATTGATAGGGAATAATAAATAAAACTAATTTTGTGAATTATTTTAGTATATCATTATATATATCATTACATATCATTGAATATTTTAATAGTTCATATCTTAACTATATAGGTATAATATATTTACATCTTTATTATATACAATAAAGCTAATTTTGACAAGTTTTAATAAAAAGATGTTTTCTATTAACATAGACAAAAGACCCCCCCATTTGATAATGTTTCTTACACTATAAATAAAAAGAGGAGTCTTATGATTTAAATATTACATATTCAACTATTATTAAATGGAAAAACTCTAACATCAGTGCAAATTAATTATAGCTTAGCAGCCATTCCTTCAGAACCAAAAATCTGTATTTTATTTTTTACTTCCTCATATAAAGCTTCCCTTCCTTCTTTAAGATATTTTCTTAAATCTACCATATTCGAATTTTTCTCTAGCACTTCCCTTGTTCTTTCAGTGAAACTTTTTGCAATATGAGTATGAACGTTAACTTTACATATTCCAGCATTTATGGCTTCTATGACTGACTTATTAGTTACACCTGAAGAACCATGTAGAACTAGTGGCACAGAAACTCTTTTTTTAATTTTTTTAATTTGCTCTATATCTAATTCAGCTTCCTGTACTTTCATTTTATGCATACTTCCCACAGCCACCGCTAGAGAATCAACTTTTGTCCTTTCTGCAAATTTTTGGGCTTCTTCCGGCTTTGTTTTATATTTATCAAGTTCATCAAGTGATATTTTTTCTGGATCTTTAGGTACTTCACCCAGTTCAGCTTCTACAGGAACACCTGCGATATGACCCATTTCAACTATTTTTTTTGTTATTTTAACATTCTCTTCAAAATCCAAAAGAGAACCATCAAACATTATTGATGTATATCCTGCCCTCAAGGCCAATACACTGTATTTATAATCAACTCCATGATCCAGATGAAGGGCAACTGGAACTTCTGACTTAGCTGCCATTTTTTTAATTGCTGCCCCTAATTCTTCTATACCTGCATATTTTGCTCCCCCCTGGCTAACCTGTACAATAACAGGAGATTTTTTTTCTTCTGCCGCTTTAATTATCCCCTGGGCCATCTCAATATTGTTGGCATTAAATGCTCCAACTGCATAATTTCTTTCTTTAGCATCTATAAGCATTCCTTTTGAAGTAACCAGTGACATTAAAAACCCTCCTAATATTAATGTTCAATATAAAAAATAATATTAAACTACTCACCTTTATAAAATATCTAAAAAATTGTTTTTAAATGCTTTAAAAGAAATACCTGCTTCTCCTAACTTGCGAGGATTTTCACGATTTTTCTTATGCCCGGCATGATAATCTGAACCACCTGAGATTAATAGTTTATCTTTATATTTTTCATTTATTTCTCTTTCTATTCCACAAACACTCTTTGACCCTTTATAACTTGTTTTATCATAAGTATAACGAGCTTCAATTCCATCAAGATTATTATCTATTAATCTCTCTATATATAGTTCCCGGGTCATTTCCCCGGTCTCTTTTGGTGCTACCTCTTTATCAATTAAATAAGGATGAGCTAAAACTGCTATTCCTCCGCAGTCATGTATTAAATTAATAGCATCCAAAGGATTTATTTTACGTCTGCGAACATTCAATTTTGGATTATCTCTAACCATAATTTTTGCATCTTCCCAGGTAGGAGCATACCCTTTATCTGCCATTTTTTCAAAAACAAATTTTCTTTCTACCTCATCCGGTTTTCTTTCCTGTTGGTTACCTTTTTGGTCTTTATACTTCAATATTTCTTTTTCATAATCAATTGGCATTCCATGTTCTGTCAAAACTTCACACAACTTACGATAAGCTTCAGTTTTACTTTTTCTTGCTCTTTTTACTTCATTTTGAAGTTCTTGTTTCTCCCAGTCAAGTTCATAACCTATGATATGAACATCGTCCACAAATGTATCAGTTGAAAATTCATATCCTAAAATCAGATATAAACCTTTTTGTTGTGCATATTCTTTGGGAGATAAGCCATTAGCAAGGACTTTAGGAGGAGGAGTATCATGATCAGTAATAGCAGCTGCTTTCAAACCCATAGAAACAGCATTTTCAATTAACTCCTGTGGTGTGTCTGCACCATCAGAACGTACTGTATGGCAGTGTAGATCACAACTATAAGCAGGCTGATATTTTTTATTCAAAGTCTAAACACCTCCTGTTCTTATGTTTCTTTTTATTTTACCTTAAATCTTTCCATCTTTTTTGTTCAATAACTTCTGGATTAGCAATTTTAGCTGGTTTTTCCCCTTCTAATACATCAATAGCCCTTTTGACTGCTTCTGTAGCCATATTAACAACACATTCCTCTGTCAGGGCAGCAGCATGGGGGGTGAGAATTACATTTTCCATATTTAATAAAGGATTATTTTCTTTCGGAGGTTCACTGGAAAAAACATCTAAACCAGCTCCTGCAATTAAATCCTCCTCTAGGGCCAAGATTAAATCATCTTCCTTAATAACATCGCCGCGTGAAACATTAACTATATAAGCTTCTCTTTTCATTATTTCAAAATGTCTTTTGGTGATGAGATGATAAGTGTCATCTGTAAGGGGTACATGTAGTGAAACAATATCAGAATTACTTAGCACTTTTTCTAGCGACAGAAAATCAAATCTGTCTTGATAGTTTTCTTTTTCTGCTTCTGAAAGATATGGGTCATAAACCAAAGTATTTTCCTGGGAAATTTTTTGGAAAAAATCAGCTACCTTACGACCAATTCTACCAAAACCAACTACCCCTAATATTTTATTTTTTATATCCTGAGGATGATTTTCATATCTAATAGCAAAATTATTTTCCCGAACATTTCTATCCAGCAGGGGAATTTGTTTATACAAATTTAAAATTAAAGCCAAGCAATGCTCGGCGACACTGGAGGTATTAACCCCCAAACTTGAGGTCACTATTACCCCTTTTCTGGTCGCTTCAGTAAGATCAATATTATCAACCCCGGCTCCTGTCCGGGAAATTGTCATTAAATTTTCTGCATTTTCCATAAGCTCTTTATCCATTTTAATTCCGGATCTCAGTATAACAGCCTCGGATTTATCAATTAAGGAAGCAATGTTTTTCCTGCTGTCGTCATCAGGCTGGATAACATTATATCCTTTATTTTCAAGTATATTCACAGCTTCTTTTCTAATAGGCTGAGGAATCAATACAGTAATATTTTTTGATGTCATTATTTGTTTTCCCCCAAAAAACCTTTTTCTCTAATATTTATTTTCAGTTCTTTCTCTTCTTTTTTTGATAATCCCTTGAGAGGTCGGCGGGGAGTACCTCCTTTAAAACCAACAAGTTCCATGGCCCCTTTCACCGCAGCTACTCCTTTAAAACCAGATACCTTTTTATTTAATGATACCAGTTTGTTGTTCTGAATTTCAGCTTGTTCAGTTTTTCCTTCCTGAAAAAGATTATACAATTTAACACATTCTTCGGGGAACACATTAGATAGTGATAATACTCCACCAACTCCTCCGGCTTTGAGAACATCATAAAAGAAACTTGCAGAACCAGCAATAAGATGAAAATCTTCATTCTGAGTTACAGCTATATAATCTTGATAATTGTTTTTGGAGCTATCTTTCATGCCAATTACATTGGGATGAGAAGAAACACGTTTAATCACTTCAACACTAATAAGGACTCCTGAAGCTACAGAAGGATTATTATATAAAACGACAGGAACTGGTGATTTATCAGCCACATCTGTTATATAATCTGTAATTACTTCATCTGTCATATATTTTTTGAAAAAATGAGGCATTAATAAGCTCACCTGGTCAACTCCAATTTTGGCTGCTTCAAGAGTTATATCAATCGACTGTTTAGTGCTTTCTGCTGCAGTTCCCGCCATTACTATTTTATCTTCAGCGGAATTTTCTACTACTGTTTTTAACACCTGCAATCTTTCTTTAACAGAAAGTGATTTAAATTCTCCATTAGTACCTAACACAAAATAACCCCTTAACCCTGTTTTATTATATTTCCGAACATTTTCTGCTAAATCTGAAAATAATATTTCATCACTGTCAAAAGGAGTAACCATCGGAGGAAACACTCCAGCTAAATTGTCTTTATATGTCATATTATATCCCTTTCTTATTTTAGTTAATTATATTTGTTTTCCTCGATTTTTACAAGGTTTTCATTAGTTGACTTTAATTTATTATAAAGCTTCTTATACTCATTAAAGAAATCATTATATATATCCTCATTTTTTGGATTAGGCTGCTGTACAGATTCTATTTTCAAATTTTTAACGGCTTCCTCAACTGAAGACCATACTCCACAACCAGCCCCGGCTATTAATGCTGCACCATATGCTCCTCCTTCACTGCTGCCATGTACTGTTTTTACAGGAAGCTGGAAAATATCGGCTTGAATCTGTCTCCAAACTTTACTTTTCGAACCTCCTCCTGAAGTTCTTATTTCAGATACTTCTAACTCTCTATCAAGATTTTTTATTAACTCATATACATGACGAAGATTGAAAATAATACCTTCCTGTACAGCCCGTGTCATATCCGAATGATTATGGTGAAGACCAAGTCCAATAAATCCACCACGTGCGGAAGCATCTGAATAAGGACAACGTTCACCATTTAAATATGGTAAAAATAATAAACCATTGCTGCCCGGTTTTGAATTCTCCACTTCACCATCCAGAAGCTTATAAAAATCTTTTTCATCATTTCGGTTATAATTTAATTGTCTACATAAATTTTCTCTATACCACTTATAAGAAGCTCCAGCAGAAAGATTTACGCCCATTACATGCCATTTGTCTGGAGCATTGTTACAAAATATTTGAAGGTTTTTTTCAGTATTAAAACGAAACTCATCAAGCCCCAAAGCTACAATACCTGAAGAACCTATCACTGTCCCCAGTATCCCTTCATGAATTAAACCAGCAGTACCAGTTGTCTGAATAACAGCATCTCCTCCACCGGCAACTACAGGTATATTGTTTTTTAAATTTAAGTTTTGGACAGCCTTCTCTGAAATTACACCGGTTATCTCAATTGACTCATAACAATTGGGTAAAAGATCTAAAGGAATATCAAGTAAAGATAATATTTTTTTATTCCAATGTCGGTTTTTAACATCAAAAAGACCTGTGCCTGAGGCATCGGACACATCAGTAGCAAAATCATTGGTTAATTTATACCGAATATAATCTTTGGGATTAAGGATATAATCTGTTTGTTTATAATTTTCAGGTTCGTTCTCTTTTAACCATAATATTTTACTCCCAGTATATCCTGCCAGCATAGTATTGTTTGTGTATTCTATAAGATTTTCAGCTCCACCAACAAGGCTATGTATCTTTTCACACTGGGATGAACTTCTCTGATCGTTCCATAAAATAGCAGGCCGAATTACTTCTTTTTTATCATCCAAAACAACCAGCCCATGCATTTGCCCAGATAAACCAATTCCAGATATTGAATTAGAAGGAATGTTATTTTCATTCATTACTTCATTTATGCTTATTTTTACGGCTTCCCACCAGTCTTCTGGGTTTTGCTGTACCCAGCCCGGTCTGGGATTATATAAAGGATATTCCCTGGTGCTAGTCCCCAAAATACTTCCTTTTTCATCAATGATTATAGTTTTGCACCCTGATGTCCCGATGTCAACCCCCAGAATGTTCAAGGTTCACCCTCCCAAAAAATAATCATTTATTTATAAATCAGTTCTCTTTTCTTGTATAATTCATAAATGTAATTTATTCTTAATCAAAATATTTCTCCCTCACATGTTTTGTCAATAGATATTCTTCAAGACCTTCAGGTCCATGTTCATGACCGAACCCACTGTCTTTCCAGCCACCATAAGGGGCATTGATAACACCTGGAGAAGGATTGTTTAAGGAAATATTTCCCGCCTGTATCTCTTTTGTTAGACGTTTGGATTTGCATAAACTTTCCGTATAACCAATAGCTGCCAGCCCATAATTTGTGTCATTAGCCAGTTCTATAGCCTCATCCAGGTCCTTAAATGGCATAACACCAACTAAAGGTCCGAAGGTCTCTTCATTCATAACTAACATATCATGATTTACATCCCTAAGAATTGATGGTTTGAAGAAATATCCTTTTTGGAATTCCTCCCCTTTTGGTTTTTCTCCACCATAAACTAACTGCGCTCCTTTATTTAATGCATCATTTATATGTTCTTTAGTCTTCTCTAAACCATCTTCAGTGCACATAGGCCCTAAATCTGGTTTTCCTTTTAAACCATTTCCTATTGACAAAGATTTGACTTTTCGAGCAAATTTCTTCAGGAACTCTTCATATATATTTTCGTGAACATATATTCTGTTAACAGCAATACATATTTGTCCCATATTTCTATATGAACGGTAAGTGGCTCCCTCTACTGCTTTATCCATCTGACTATCTTCACATACTATCATAGGAAGACTTCCACCAAGTTCTAAAGAAACTTTCTTAAACGAATCTACACAATTTCGCAGCACCTGTTTCCCTACTGCTGTGGAACCGGTAAAAGCAATCTTTTTGACTTTAGGACTTCCGGTTATTACAGGGCCTATCTCTGAACCTGAACCTGTAACAGCATTCAACACCCCGCCTGGCAAATCAGTTTGAGCAATACATCCTATAAAAGCAAGAGGAGAAAGAGGGGTCTCAGAAGGAAGTTTTGCAACCACCGTACAGCCAGCTGCTAAAGCGCCGGCTATTTTCCAGGCTAAAAGCTCTACTGGATAATTCCATGGGGAAATTGCTCCTGCAACTCCTATTGGTTGATAAATCACTTTGCTTTTAATGTTTTTTTCTTCATTTTCTATTATCCTACCATATACCCTCTCACCTTCTTCCGCATAATAGCGAAGTATATCTGCTCCTTTCATTACTTCTCCTTCAGCTTCATCAAGAGGTTTGCCTTCTTCTTTTGTCATTAATTCAGCAATTTCCCGTGATTTTTTAGCTACATTTTCACTAGCCTGACGTAAATACCTCCCTCTTTGTATTGATGTTAATCTGGACCATCCTGAAAAAGCCTTTTCAGCAGCATTTATTGCTTTTTTCACATCTTCTCTTTTTGCTTTCGGTACAGTTGAAAAAAATTCTTCAGTAGCGGGATTAATAATTTCTATTTTTTCTCCCTTTATCGAATCTGTCCATGAACCATCGATGTACATCTTCTTTTCTTTTAACATATATTTTCCCCCATTGATTTATCGTTCCTCAGAATCAAGTTTTCCTGTAACCCACACAACAGTTAAAGGCAAATTCCCCCTCTGATAAGTAATGTGGTATTCACCAGGTGGAACATAAAATGAGTCTCCAGCTTTAATTTGAAATTCATCTTCTCCTACCTTCATAATTCCCTCACCCGATACTACAAAGTAGACTTCTTCCATATCATCATGAGCATGACCCGTGGTTGAACCAGTAGGATAGATAGTAGTACAGCCCATTGTTAAACGGCTGGAATCACATTCTTCTGGATCAATTAAATAATAGGTGTCTCTTAGTACTTCTTTATCTCGGTTTTTAACTCTATCCCGTATTGAACGAGGGTCAATATCAGGCTCTTGGTCCTGGACATTTTCTAAATATTTCATTGAATATCACCTCACATAATCATTTTTTAATTTATATGTAATTCAGGAATATCTTGTTTGTTATCTACTCGTTTTAAATTGGTTTCTGTAAATATACCAATTACAATTTCACATAAATAAAGGGTCCGGCATCCAGGCTCAAGATGCCCACCATATGCTCGTTCAGTATCAGATAAGGTTATATGAGCATGTAATTCTCCATCTGCAATTATTCCATCAAGGGAAATGACTTCTAATGCCTGTTCTTTATTATCAAAATATTCTTCGGGTGGGAAACCCGTTGTAGTAACCATATGTAAGGTGCTTTTATCTAAAGTTCCATAACCGGATAATATTGTCCCATGCTGAACATCGTATTTATCTATTGCTTTTTCTAAAGATTTCAGTACATCTTCGCCTTTATCTAAACTAACTATCACCGTTTCTTCTATCTTTCCTTTTCCCGTTCTCATTTTTTCTCCCTCCTTTTTGATTTACATTAAAAAAACTTCCATATGCTTACCACAATTATTTTATAACAATAATTTAATTTAAAATCACTGGTTAATATTTTTTGTTTCCAGTAAAGTTTTATAAATCTTACTCCTAAAATAGTTGTTTTCATTTGAACTATAAGCATTTCTATTTTGCATTTTACTGCTTCTGATTTCCAGCCTGATTTCAAAAATATTAATATTCAATTAGACATTTTAATATATTATTGTTATAAGACATCGGCAAAACCCCCTTATTAAATTATGATGTTTTATTTATTATATTGGAGGTTCTATGCCGATGCCCTTTTTCTTATTTTACATTTTGACCATTGGTTTTTTAATGAAACCGTATTTGTTTAAAAAAAATTTACATTATTTATTATTTTACAGTTTCATCCAATTCCATGCCCATTTCTTCATAAAGATTTCTTCTGGCTTTTTTGTCATTTTTAAGTTCTCTTTGTGCATATTTAGCTACATCAAAAGCCTTACCTCTCGGTACAACTATAACCCCATCACCATCAGCCATCACAATATCACCAGGATTCACTTGAACTCCACCAACATTTACAGGTATATCCTTATCATCATATCTTAAGCGACCCTGGACCATTGATTGAGAAATAAACCGGGACCAGAAAGGTATATCTTCAATTATTATTTCATCCGTATCCCGAACTCCTCCATTAGAAACATAACCATTAACACCTTTCTTTTTGCCTTCCAGTGCATTATTTGAACCCATTAAACCAGCATCAACACCACTCTGATCAATTACAATAAAGTCATCTTCTTCTATATCATTCATCCAGGGATAAGTACACACCTCAGAATAATAATAACCGGACCATTCTCCATATTCTTCTGGTGTTAAATCAGGAATTCCTCCCTCATATGGTAAATATCTTGCAGTACGGGCAATTCCACAGGCTCTTGTTCTTTCTAGTGGTCTAATTTCTTTATTCATAGAACCATAATTATGTAAGCCAAGATAATCCATTCCGTCCCTAACATCAGCTACTCTTAATTCCTTATACAAATTCATTAATTCCTGTCTCTCTTTTTTGCCTGTCATTAATAATCTCTCCTTTTTTTATATATTAAAGTTAAAATATTACCAATTACAGCAAGAATAAAATGTTTACCCTAAAACAGATTGATATCATGTTTGTTTTCTAATCCTCTGCCAATGATGTAAAGTCACTTTACGAGCAATTTCCCCTTTTTGATTTTTTATTGCTTCAAATGTTTTCTTATGTTCCTCAACAGATTTACTGTCAATTCCATTGGTATCTAAATATGTCATTCTGAACAAATTTATCTGGCCATAAAGGCTTTCCGAAGCCTCAACAAATTTAGGATTGTTACATAAATATGGTAAAGTATTATGGAATTTCTGATCTCCTTCTATCCATAGTGAAAATTTTTCTTTCTTTTTTGCCTCAATCATTTTATTAACACTTTGTTCTAGTTCTCTCAAATCTTCATTTTCATATCTATTGGCTGCAAGAAAAGAGGCCTGACTTTCTAGAGCTTCAACAATTTCATATATCTGACGTACATTTTCTCGATTATATGTCTTCACAAAAGCTCCTTTTCCCTTTCGTTTAAACACAAGACCATCGTTTTCGAGCCGATGTATTGCTTCTCGAATAGGTGTACGGCTCATATTAAGATACTCTGAAAAATCATTCTCAAAAAGAGGGGTTCCCGGCTTTAATATTAATTTTTGAATAGCTTCATTTAAAACCAAATAAGCTTTTTGGGACTGAGACATATTTTTAGTACCTTCATTAGCTTCTATTTCCTCTTTTATCTTTGACAAAATTTCCTGAACTTCATTCTCCCTATCATCTTCCAAAAACAAATAAAATCCCCCCTCCCTCTTATCAAATTAAATCATAAATAAATATTGCTGGCAATTGACTTTTATAGAGTAAGTGTGACTAAATATAATAATATAAAATTGATTTTAATAAAATATTAAATTGCTGGAGTATCATTCGCCAATTCCTTATAACCATTCAATTTTAATTCATCTACAAAATGGCAGGCAGCTGTACGAACAATATTATCCTTTTCTTTCTTAACAATCTTCGGTTCTTTGTTTTTGCATTTTTCCTCAACATAAGGACAGCGTGGAGCAAGATTACAGCCTGAAGGAGGGTCTGAAGGATCTGGTACATTGCCTGGTAAAGATTTTCTCTTCTTTTTAATTCTAGGGTCACCGACAGGAATAGAACCCAGTAAAGATTCAGTATAAGGATGGAGTGGCTCCTCATATATCAAGTTAGAAGAAGCAGTTTCAACCAGTTTCCCTAAATACATCACCATTACTCGATCACTTATATGTTCAACCACACTCAAATCATGAGCAATGAACAAATAAGTGAACCCAAACTCATCCTGCAAATCTTCCAGCAAATTTATCACTTGGGCTTGAACAGATACATCCAGTGCAGAGACGGGTTCATCACAAATAATCAAACGAGGATTTAAAGCTAGAGCTCGAGCCACCCCGATCCTTTGACGCTGACCACCGCTAAATTCATGGGGATAGCGGTTCATTTGATAGCTGCTTAATCCAACCCTATTTAAAAGATTATCTACTTTTTCAGTTCTCATTTTTCTGTCACCAATATTATTAACTTTCAGGGGCTCAGCCACTATATCTCTCACTGACATACGAGAATCCAGTGAAGAAAAGGGGTCCTGAAATATCATTTGAATATCTTTATATATGGTTTTTAATTCCCTGCGACTTAATTCTGTTACATTAATGATTTCACCTTCAGAATTCTTATATAAAACATCTCCTGCAGTTGGTTTGAATAATCTATTAATACAGCGGCCGGTAGTTGATTTACCACAACCACTTTCACCCACCAGACCAACTGTCTCGCCCTCCATTAGATGAAAGCTTATATTATCTACTGCTTTAATGTAGCCCTTAACCCTACGTAAAAGACCTTTTTTTATTGGAAAATATTTTTTTAACTCTCTGACCTGAATTAAATAATCATTTTTCATGATAACTCCTCCTTCCCATCATATAGCCAACATTTCGCCTTCTGCACCTCAGTTATACTATATTCAGGAGGTTCATCAACCCAGCATATTTCTTTGGCCTGATTGCAGCGAGGAGCAAAATAACATCCAGAAGGCAGATCAGTCAAGTCAGGTACAGAGCCCTCAATGGGTATCAATCTTTTGTTAGCTCCAATCTGAGGGATAGAATTTAATAAACCTTGAGTGTAGGGGTGCTTGCTGTTATGAAAAATGTCATCTATATTTGCTTTTTCCATAATTTTACCCGTATACATTACAATAACTCTCTCTGACATTTCTCCAATTACTTCCAGGTCATGAGTTATAAGCATTATTGACATATTAAACTCATCCTGCAGTTCTTCCATTAAATCTAAAATTTGAGCTTCAATAGTTACATCCAGTGCAGTTGTAGGTTCATCAGCTATCAATAGATCAGGATTACAGGAAAGGGCCATTCCAATCATAACCCTTTGTCTCATACCACCACTCAATTCATGGGGATATTCATCTACGATCTGTTCTGGTGCAGGTAGACCAACTAATTTTAACATTTCTATTGCCCTTGCTCGAGCTTTAATATTATCTCGTTTCTGATGCAGTCTCACAGATTCCATAATCTGTTCACCTACGGTATATACTGGATTTAATGAAGTCATAGGCTCCTGGAAAATCATAGCAATTCTGTTGCCTCTGATATTTCTCATATCCCTACTCTGACTGTTTAGAGTAGTAATCTCCAGAGGATTGTCATAACCATGATATATAATTTCTCCTCCTTCAATAACTCCCCGAGGCTGGGGAACCAGATTCATTATGGATAATGAAGTTACGGATTTCCCGCAGCCACTTTCCCCTACAATCCCCAATGTTTCACCTTTTTTTACTTTAAAACTAACATTATCTACAGCTTTTACTAAACCTACTTCATTATGAAAATATGTTTTTAAACTATTTACTTCCAGAAGTATATTAGCACTCAACGATTATTCCTCCTTCTAACAGCAGACTAAATTATAAAAATAGCAATATAAATTATTCAAAAAATTAATTTGAAAACGGATCAGCAGCATCTCGTAAACCATCTCCCAAAAAATTAAAAGAAAGAATAGATATAATTATAAATATTGTGGGTAAAAACAGCCATGGTGTTAGAGCCAAACTTCTAACATTCTGTACTTCCTGAAGTAAAACACCCCAGCTAGTCATAGGAGGTTGAATTCCCAGTCCTAAAAAACTTAAAGATGCTTCTCCCAGAATCATTCCCGGAACCTGTAAAGTAGCAACTACAATTATATGGCTTAGTGAATTTGGGATCAAATGACGAACTATAATATAAAAATCTGAAGCTCCAGAAGATTTGGCAGCCTGAACAAATTCATCATCACTCATGCCCATAACAATAGCTCTAACCTGGCGCCCCAGACGAGGCCAACCAACAGCTCCGAGTATAATAACAATCCCAATATAAATTCTCACAGAAGACCAATCACTTGGTAAAGCCGCTGATAAAGCCATCCACAACGGAATTCGGGGAAAAGAGAGAAGAAACTCTATCACCCTCTGAAGTAAATCATCAATAATTCCACCATAATATCCGGACACCGTTCCCAGTAAAGAACCCAAAACAACCATAATTAATACACCTAGTAGGCTGATTGAAAGCGAAATTCTCCCTCCATTCAGTATACGAGAAACCATATCCCGGCCAAATCGATCTGTCCCCAATAAAAATATCCGATATTCATCATCTTCCAGACCGAAAAATTTTATATCTGTATTAAAAAAACCTAGCAGATTATATTCTTCCCCTCTATTAAAAAAATAAATATAATGTTTTTTCTCTTCATTCTGTACATAGGTTGTTTGAAAAGTTTCCATATCATATTCCTGTTCATATTCATAAATAAATGGTCTACCTAATCCATTTTCATCCCAAAAATTTACAATATGAGGAGGTTTATTAGTGTAATATTCATGTCTCTTATTTTGAGGATAAGGAGAAAAAAAGTTTGCAAATCCGACAAGAAAATAAATAAATATTATTACAAGTAATCCCAGCACTGCCACTCTATTCCTTTTGAACTTTCTCCACATTAATTTTTTCTGTGATAGAGCTTCATTTTTTTCTTTTTTATCTTCTGTCTCTGATGTTTTTTGTTTTTTTTCATATGTTAAATCAGAATCCATTTATAAATCACCCCAGCAATTTGATGAAAATATTATTCATATTTAATTCTAGGATCAACTACTGCCAGAGCTACATCAGCCAGCAAATTCCCTATTAAAAGCAGTACACTTTGAAATAACAGTATAGTGCCTGCAAGATACATATCCTGTGACATAAGTGCGTTATAAAGAATTGGGCCCAGAGTTGGCAGTGAAAGAACAATCGACACTATTGTAGCTCCAGATATTAACATTGGAAGATTCATTCCTAAACCCATAATCACCGGATGAATGGCATTACGTACAGCATGTTTATAGACAACAATTGATTCTTTTAAACCTTTTGCCCGAGCAGTTTGAACATATTGTAGATTTAATGTATCCAGTAAATTACCCCGCATAACTCTTATAGAACCAGCAGTGCCTGCTGTTCCCAGGACAATAACAGGAATCCAGAGGTGTTTCAGTAAATCTATAACACGTCCTATACTCCAGGAAGCCTCTATATATTCATCGGAAAAAAGTCCTGCTAAAACTCCCATATCAAAATAATAATATCCTACAAACATTAAAATCAAAGCCAGCAAAAAATTAGGAATCGATAAACCTATAAATCCCAAAAAAGTAACAATATGGTCCTGAATAGTGTACTGATGAGTAGCAGAATAAATACCTATGGGAATTCCTACAATTATTGTAAATAACTGTGTTGAAAAAGCTACTAACAGAGTAAAACCCAAATATTCAGCAATCACATCCCAGACCCTACGACCTCCATATAAAAATGAGCCCCCAAAATGTCCGGAAGGAAAGGTTTTCACCCAAGAAATATATTGTATATAAAATGGCTGATTTAGACCATATCTTTGAATAATGGTCTGGACCTGAGATTCAGTAACTTCTGCTCCTTGAGAACGCAGCTGGCTGATGTAAGATTCTACATAACTTCCAGGAGGTAATTGAATCAGAAAGAAGACAAATACAGATATAAAAAATAACATGGGTATCATGATTAATACTCTACGAAATAAATAATTGAGCATCCACAACACTCCTTTTAATCAACATTAATAATAAACTTTTTCCCATTTAAAACACAATTTATAAATGCAAGACCAGCATTTATTCATGGAACCATTACTAAACCACACGGATACCTCTTCTTTAAGCAGCTTTCCGTTTCTCAAACTTATCTTACCATATTGAGTTAGCTATTAACAATTTGTCAGCACTTACATCAAGACAAAATAATTAGAGGGAGACTATTGAAAAAGTACCACCTTTTAAATTTATGCACTTATGTTAATAGAAAATATAGTAAGCGAGTTCATGAAAACAAAGAATTTTCCAATGGCCTTTTAATAATTTTTTGCAGTTTTTTTTAGAAGGTCATTATTTTCTTCGTTTGCTCATTATTTTGGTTTGTGCATAGTACAATATCTGCAATATCAGCTATTTTTATAAAAAAATGCTTAACTACATGCAGCTAAAAATTCAAAAAGGAGAAAAGCAGGATATTTTTCTATCCTGCTTTTCTTTTGAATTCATTTGTATTAATTCCTACTGTGCATCTTCTTCAATAAAATACTGTGACACCTCATTTTGCCCAATATAGTGACCATGATGCCAGGACCAGGTTGATTCTTCAGGAACATTATGAAAATGATTCCCTTTGGGCATAACCTTTGGTAAAAGACCAATAGTCCCAATAATCCAAAGGTTTTCAGCCTGTCTTTTTAATAGCGTATCATATAATTCATCATGCTCTTCTTGATCTGCTGTTGCCTGAATATCATCCCAGATATCAAACAATTCTTTGATTTCAGATGGAGGTTCAACAGCATTATCATTTTCTTCTCTACCTGCTATATACCAGCGGGCATAATCAGGAGCCCAGCTGTTTACTGAATTTGGCAGTAAATTAGGATCTCGAGCAGATTTTGCAAAAGGCCAGGCATCTATTTCATAATCTCCAGCCGGTTTATTTGTCCAGTATAAGCCTGGATCAACCGGGTTAATAATCAGATCAATACCGAGATCTGCCCAATCTTCTTCAACAAGTTCCAGGACATCAACCATCTGGGGCCACCCAGTAGGAAGCATAACTTCAATACTTATGGGTTCATCATCAGGGCCAATAAGGGTGCCCTGATCATCAAAATCAAGTATATCAATATCTAGCAGCATATCTTTTGCCTCTTCTGGCTTATATTCTGTATATGCTTTTAAATATTCTTCTCTGTAATAGCGAGAAACAGGACTAAGTGATGGTTGAGCAGGTTCGGCCACTCCGTTGTACAACATCTGGGACATCCTCTCCCTATTCATACCAAGAGAAAGAGCCTTCCGAAAATCAGCTGTGTGAAACAAATCATTCAGCACCTCATCTTCTGTATTAAAATTGAGATGGAGTGCTGGTTCTGTAACTGTCAGATGGTCCCAAAGTAAAACTTCATACCCCTCTGATTCAGCGTTTTGCATCAACATAGGTAATTCACGGAACTGGATAATTTCGTGTGGCTGGAAATCTGGAGTACCGGCCACCGTTTCCATGATAATTACTTCATCTTCTCTAATATCAAGTACTACTTCATCTAGATAGGGTAATTGGTTCCCTTCTGTATCTACTTTGTAGAAATAAGGATTTCTGACAAAAGTAAATCGGTCAGAGGGGGGTTCGGTTGTTGGAACCCAGGGATGCATATAAGGACGATCAGGATTATGCAGTGTCCAGGTATCATTTTTGGATCCAAACAACTCATACCATTCATCATATCCTTCTTCATCAGCAATTACCATAACTTCTCCTTCATCAGTATAATCTATGTGAAATTGTTTTAGATAATGTTTGGGGGCAAAGAAATCATAACTGTTATGTGTTGTTACATGATTCAAAAACAAACCATTGGGTTCTTCAAAAACAAATGTAAAAGAAGTATCATCGATAATCTCAAGTTCCATTAATTCACCATTAGATTGATAAAATGGATCAGGTGCTGCCGTAATTTCTTCATTAGATAAGATGGCTTCATACCAGAATTCTACATCTTCTGTAGTAAATGGTTCTCCATCAGACCATCTTAATCCTTCTCTAAGATGAAAAGTGAATTCTGTTCCTTCTTCATTTACCGCCCAATCTTCCGCAAGATCAGCTTTAAACTCTGTCTGACATTTGCTCCATTTCAGGAGCCCTGTGTGACTAAAACTCATCATATAATCGGTAGCATGTGTTCCATCAATGAAAAATCTCCAGGTCCCTCCATAATCACCAATTCGATCATGAGGAGTTATTTCCTGGGGGTTTTCGGGAAGACGTTCTTCCACAGAAGGTAATTCTCCTTCCTCTACTAGAGGATCAAGCTCCGGTGCCTGATTGAATGAAACTGCTCCGACTGGTAAAACCATCATTATAGCCAAAATACTAACTGCCAACATTACCATAAGTCTTTTGTGGCTCATGCTAATTAATTCCTCCCTTTTTTATTTTTTAAAACATCCTTTATATTGCTCTTTTTAATTAAGCTAACAGGATGTTTTTTTAACAAATATATATAATAAAGAACCTAAATGATGTAATAATAATAAACAATTTTTTATATCATATTTATTCCATTATATGATATTTTTTGAAAACAATAAAAATATTTTTGTGAATTCATACTATTTTTCTGCTTTAATTAATTAAATTTCTCATCCAAATCCTGACTGTATACTTTACCAAAACAGCTTTTCTATATTATCCCTCCATTATCAAAAGACATACTTCTTTACTATTTTATTTACATTTTCCATTATGTACTTCTTAAAAAAAGTCTTTAAATTGATTATATGATAATTACTTTAATAGTTTTACTTTTTACAAAATCATGCTTTTGCCGTAACTTTATTAATTTTTTGATATATTTGATATATGTAAAATTAATCTATATAAAAACAATAGCATATTATATGTATACAGTCAAGTATACATATAATATTTTATAAAAATGTGCATTTATATTACAATGCCCCAAGGTTTACAATTTAATAAAGTACAAATAGTCCATATAAACGACCATTATGCATTTAATATTTCTAATACAAATAATATATAGTCGAATAAGAGAAAATAAATATTCTCCCATAAAAAACTTCAAAAAACAATCTACCCCTAAAATTTAATTACTGCTTTGGCGGTTTGCCCCTGGAAGAAAAGATCAAATGCTCTGTCTATTTCTGAAAGGCTGAAGGTATGTGAAATAATTTTTTCACTAATTTCGGGATGATTTTGCAGCATACTCCTGTTGGCCTCAACTTCTGTAAGAGGGAAATACCAGGACCTGATAAAACTCCAGTCTTTAAGCATAAAATCACTCCGGGGTTTAATAGTCCATTCCTGCCAGTACTCCCCTATATAAACTATTTTCCCGCCCCCGGTAACATACTTCAGATTTTCTTTAATGGTTTGAGGTGAACCCACACAGTTTATAATCAGGGGAAATCCTTCCGGATGCTCATTTTCTACTGTTCCAGCCAGTTCATTATTTCTCACATCCAGAGGTACAGCCCCCAGTTTTTCTGCATAATCAAGTCTCTCAGGAATTATATCTGTGGCATATATTTTCTTCAGTCCCATGCACTTTAAAACGGCTGCCGCCCCCAGACCAATAGGACCACATCCCACAACCAGGGCCAGATTCTCCTGTGCCGCCCGTCCCATCCGCAGTCCGTGACCGGTGGTCCCGATAGTATCCAGCAGAAGAACACCCTCCTCATAGGATAAACCTTCCAGATCTATAAGTGTGCTCTCCTCAACGACAACATACTCGGCATATCCTCCATCAATATTATGTCCAATCATGTCCTCAATATTACGACACAGGTTGGTTTTCCCCTGCTGACAGTAATAGCAGGTTCCACAGAAATGCGGCAGATATAATGCCACCCGGTCTCCAGGAGCAAAAGCACTGTCTTCATCAACCTCCTGAACCTCTCCTGCAGCTTCATGACCGGGAATAACCTCTTTTCCCTGCCGCCACATTTTCTTTTCTGACCCACATACACCACAGGCTTTAACTTTAATTAAAGCCTGACCCGATTTTCTGTCCGGAACAGGAACCTCCTGGAGAACTATTTTTTCATCTCCTTTAAAAAATGCCGCCCGCATATTATCTCTCCTCACTGCAGTTACTGCTTATTTTTAAGCAGCCTTATTTTATATTTGAAATACTGCTTTATTTCCTCCCGGGCTTCTCCCAAACAGCCCAGCATACTGCCCTGACCCTTTTTATTTACAGCTTTCTTTTTTACTATTTTAAAAAAATGCTGATTTAATTCTGTACCAATATTAACCTTGTTTATGCCCCTTTGGACAGCCTCCTTCAGCTGGGGTTCGGGAATTCCCGATCCTCCATGCAGCACCAGGGGTACATTAACTTTTTCATTAATTTTTGCCAGCCTATTCAAATCAAGGTCAGGCTCAGACACATAATTACCGTGGGCACTGCCAACTGCCACAGCCAGAGAATCAACTTCTGTCCTCTCAATGAATTCCCGGGCCCGATCGGGGTCAGTATAAAGGTCTTTATTCCTGAAATCTTCTTCCCGGCCCGCACTACCCACAAAACCAAGTTCAGCCTCAACATCAATATCCAGGGGATGGGCCACCTGAACCACCTGTTTGGTCAGTTCAATATTGTCTTCAAAGGACAGGCTGGAACCATCAATCATCACCGAAGTAAAACCGGCCTTTATGCCCTCCATAATTTCCGAAAAAGATCGGCTGTGGTCAAAATGAAGGCCCACCGGAGTTTCAACTTTTGCGGCCAGATCTTTGGTCAGGGCCGTAAAACTGCTGTTATAAATATGATCGGTGGGAGGATAAAGCATAGCAATTACCGGTGAACTCTCTTCTTCTGCCGCCTCAATTAACCAGGCAATACTCTCATAATTAAAAACATTAAATGCTGGAACCGCATATCCTTTATGATCAGCTTCTTTTAGGATATCACTTACTTTTTCAATAGTCATTTTGTGTCTCCTTTTTTAAAAATTTTTATCTACAAAATTTATTCGGCACCTGATGGTAAAGGCTGGGGACTTCTGGTCGGTCCTTCAATCCTGAGAATTCCATCTTCAATATACATCCGGTCAATATTAACCACCCGATTGCCGCTTGGGTCTTGAGGATTGGTATGGGTGTGGTAGACAATAAATTTCTCACTGCCATCAGGGGAATAGGCAGCACTGTTGTGCCCGGGTCCAGAAACACCTTTCTCCAGATCTTTTTCCAGGATGGGATTACCCTCATATTTTTCCCAGGGACCCAGAGGTGACTCGGCTGCTGCATAGCCTATTGCATAATCAGGGGAAGCAAAATAATTGGCCGAATACATCAGATAATACCGGCCATTTTCTTTTAGCACATAAGGCCCTTCATTCCACTGCCATTCCCCATCTGTCTCCCAATCCTGTTCTGGTTCTGCTGCCAGAACCGGCTCTCCTTTGAGATTTAAAAGATCACTGCTCAATTCCTGTACATATATCTGGCTGGTATGGGTACCCTCGATAATATTCTCCGAACAATCCTTAACATAATAAAGATAAGGAGTGTTTCCATCTACGAATATATGTCCATCAATAAAGGAAGTCCCTCGATCAAACAGTGGAGCCTGGACATCTTTAAACGGGCCTATGGGATTATCACTGGAGGCCAGAGCAATTTTTAAACTTCCGTCAGTATCCCGGGCACTGTAGACCATATAAAACATATCCTCATAGTGTATTACTTCCGGAGCCCAAAAATCACCTGTTCCAAATTTATTCTCTTCCCGACCGGAATTAAAGGCCACACCCCGGTACAGCCAGTTAACCAGGTCCTCTGAAGTCCACACATTAAAACCTTCAACCGTGTTTGTGGTGGCATACAAATAATATGTATCTTCATACTCCAGAACCCAGGGATCACCAATTTCGTCGGGACCTACCGGATTTTGGTAGGTGTTGTCTTCTGCCAGCAGAGGTGAAGACATTACAGCAATTATCAAACCACAGAGCATAATTATCTCAACACTGAAGCTGCTCATAATATTTCTCCTTTCTAAAAAATTAATTGATAAGGCTCAGCAGACTTTAAACTATGTTCTGGACTTCTACAATTAATCTATACTCATTTTTTCATTTTTTTAAAGTCTGGTTTTCCGGACATAGATTAAACTTTAATATATTTAAGGAACAGGGAGGAAGAAAGGCTTTGAAATTATCATCGTTTTCTTTATATATTTTTTCAGAAAATGGTTTTATATTCTGCTTATCATACCAGTGATTCAAAGAAACAAAAGAAGAACCACCCAGGGTTATCTTATCACAGTATTCCGGAAGGGCAAAATCATCTATTTTAATATCAGCTTCCACCGGGTGAGAAGAAGAGCGGTTAACGGCAGAGATGACTACTTTATTTTTATTTTGATTCGTTAGCCCCACACAATCAATCACGGGTATCTCCTCTGCTTTTTTAAAATATTCACCTCCAGCATCCATTAAAGGAGTCTCAAGCATCACTTCCACCGGATAGCGCACTTCCTGGTTGGCATATAAATACTGCCCCCAGTACCCGGGCAAAGGATAAGTAACCCCCCTGACTTTTTTTAATAAATCTCCATGATTGATCAAGGCACTTCGAGTGAATAAAGTAACCTGGCCCTCACTGCGGATAAACCAGTTCACAAAACCAGCCCAGATTAAGGCTGCTGTAAGAGAATCATCAGCAGGTTTATCGGCCCCCGATACTGCCACCATCTGTTCGGTCTGAACAACATAAGGTGTTTTTTGTATTTGACCTGATCTCTTTAGATCAGTCATTTTTTCTCTGTTTTTCTTCAGTAAACTGCCCACATAGTGGGTATGGGCCAGCAGTTCTTCATATACTTTTACCGCCGGAAGCTCATCAGGTATGCCACCTCCCATTACCGCGTGTTCGGCTATTCCCCAGACCTCACCTTCATATTTTTTAAGAGCCGGGGCGGCATAGTTGGCTCCCAGTAATTCCTCTCTTTTTTTCTGTTCATTTTCTTTAAGAACATCGGGCATACTTCCTCCAACAGCCATTATCTTAATTGAACTGTCTGCTGTTTTCATTTGATCGGCAAATTTTTTAAATCTTGTTCCATATTCTTCAGCATAAGTCCAGTTGATCTGAAAATCTCCCCATAGCTCATTACCAATCTCCCATTTTTCGACATTATATGGCTCAGGATGCCCGTTTTTACTTCTTTTTTGACCCCATTCTGTTGTTCGAGGATCATTACAGTATTTAACCCATTCGGCAGCTTCCCGGGGACTGCCATTACCTGCATTAACACATATAACTGGTTCTGCTCCTATCATTTCACACAGCTTTAACCATTCATCGGTCCCTACATCATTGGGCTCCCACTCCGGCCAGGCCGGGTTGGGTTTTCCCGGTCGTTCTTCCCGGCTTCCAATACCATCCTGCCAGTGATAACCGGAAGAAAAATTTCCTCCGGGAAACCGCAGGCAGGATAGGTTCATCTCTTTTAGCAGAGTAACAACCTCAGGGTCCCAGCCTCCCAGGGCATCAGCCGGAAACAGCCGGGCCTGATCCAGGAAATATTCTCCAGGCTGTTCAAATAGAATTCTAAATTTTAAACGGGCCCCGTCAGGTACATCATCTTTTACTGAAAATAAAATTCTTTTTTGGGCCCAGCCATTTATTTCACCTGTCAGAAGTTTAATTCTTTCTTCACTTAAAAGTTCTTCCCGGGGATTTACATATGGTGGTTCATAATCAAGGCCAAAAGGAGTAATATTTTTATACCGGTCTTTATTATATGTTTTATCTATCTCTTCCCCTGTGAGCAATAGAATCTGACATCTAACAGCTAAAGACTGGTCTTTCTTTATCTCTGATATATTTTCCACTTTTATTTTTATGCTGAATTCATATCTGTTTTCTCTATGCAGAGGTAAAAACAGAGGTGTTTCTATACCCACTTTATCAACTTTATCTGATTTTTTGTTGTTTTTTATATGAATTTTCTGAGCTTCTCCATTTACCCCTTTTTCTGAGGAAAAATCACCTATATTTTGAGGGTAGAAATCTACCGGAGCCCAGTAAGGTGCAGTACCCTGTTTCTTATATTCTGCAAACCGGGAATTGGCAAACTGTTTTGCCATTAACTCCAGTCTTTTTTGGGTCATCTTCTCTAAATCCGGATGATGTGATTCTGGAACATCCGGCAGCTCTTTATCCATTAAGGCAAAACCACCATTGGCCAGGGCCTGAGCCCAGGCACCTCCGTAAACATTTTTGCCCAGATGCTCGGTAAATAGACCAAATAAATTTTCCGGAACTCTGTTTCCTTTCCGCTCCAGATTTATTTTGAGTTTACCATTATGGGCTGTATTGCTTTTTTTATATGACATATAGCTGTCCAGCCTGGTATGATCATCTGACATTAAAATCAGTCCTTATTATAATAATATTTGTTTAAAAATCTCCATTGATATTGATCCATTAGGCAATACATACTTTTATATATTTTAAATTTTAACAGGCAATCCTTAAATCACATTTATCAGGATTAACTGTAAATTATCAATTTCTATTTCTTGTGAATGATCCCCACTAAGTAATTATATCAATTATATTCACTTATAAATGAAACTGCCGGGAGCAGACATTTAAAAAGTCACCCCCGGCAGTTAATCCTGCTTTTAGTAAATCATACTAAATTATGCTTCCCGATGGTTCCATTAAGATACTGCTGATTACATATAACTAAATGTAATCTCTTGATTGTTTAATTATCTTCAGGATTCTCAAAGTAGGACTGTTCCAGATAGGCGTTTCTGGTAGCTGCAATTGAAGGGTTGTCCCCTACCCTTCTTACATTCCTTAAATTCTTATTGGAGACCCCAACATGACCGGCCATACCGACAATTCCAATATCAGAGGGTAGCTCGGAGGCCAGTTTATCACCAATTTTTGTCAGCAGCTCGTTTCTTTCTTCAGGTGGAACATGATGAATCATATGTGCCCATCTGTACCAATCTTTAATATGCTGAGGAGGCTCGATAGCTATATCAGCTCTGGCTTCCGGAATTTCATCCACCATAAGCTCCTCTTCAAAGTAATCATAATCAATCAGCCAGTTGGCATAAGAGTAATAATAGGGTTCACCGGGAGAATAAGGGCCAATTGGTGGCAGGTCACCGGCCATAGGAGCTACAGCCACATGGGTTTCTCCTTCCATTAATCTGGACCAGAAAAGACCCTCCTCCACAGTATCCATGGTAACCTGAATACCTACATCTTCCCAGAACCCTTTCATCATCTCTGCCGAAGTAACTGAAATTCCCCGGCTGGAATTGGCAAGCAGTCTGATTAATAAATTCTCACCATCGGGTTTCTGGCGCCATCCATCTCCATTTTGGTCAACAACACCCATATCATCCAGAAATTCTCTTGCCCTATCCGGATCATACTCTGCATATGCTTCAGCCCATTCCTGTTTGAAGACATCAACTGTCCCCGGATGATAGGCAATCTGTCTTGCCTGACCCTGGCCCATAAAGACAAGCTCTTTTATTTCTTCTCTATCAAGAGCAACAGATAATGCTTTTCTGAACCTCTCATCTCCCAGTATATCCCACATGTCTTCTTCATCAACAGGCTGCTGCTGAATTCGGGCTGTAACTCTACTGGCCCAGAGTGATTCCCCGATCCAGGCATCATATCCACCATCATCTTCATTGGCTACAATGGTGGGGTAATCAGCAAAACTGAGAAATGAACTTATATAATCAATCTCACCGGCCAGTACATTCATAAGTCGGGTTTCTGCATCCGGAGTATAAATGGTTCTCTGTTCATCAATATAGGGCGGCTGATTTCCTTCGGAATCAACTTTAAAGTAATAGGGATTTCGTTCATATATCCGGCCGGTTGGTGTAACCTGAACCGGCATCCAGGCTGTTAGAACAGGTCGTCCTACAGGCACCGGATTCCAAAAATCCCAGGAATTTCTATTTTCAAAATACTGAACCCAGTCATCAAAACCTTCCTCCTGAGCCAGCTCTTGAGCATCCTCATTATAGTCAATATGAAATTGCTTCAAATAATGAGCAGGAACGAAAAACTCAAGTCCATTATAGGTATAACTATTCATCTGATAATGAAACATATAGTAAGGAGCAGCAAAATTAAACTCAACAGTATAATCATCCAGAGCCTTAACTTCCATTACTTCCCCTCGCGGGCGATAAGCTGAGGGTACCACTGCGGTCAGTTCTTCATTTAGCAGGATATCCTCATACCAGAACATAATGTCATCTGTAGTCAGTTCTTCACCATCCGACCATCTGACTCCTTCTCTCAACCAGAGAGTAAAGGTATGACCATCATTGGAAAACTCCCAATCCTTAGCAAAATTAGGTATTGTTTCAATATTATTCAAATCCCTGTTAAATAAAAGAGGTGGTTCTGTCAGTACGTGACCATTTACCCCCAGACCTTCGGGTCCAAACTGGGTAAAGGTTATTGTACCACCATATTTACCTATTTCTTCTTCCGGTTCCACAACCATAGGATTATCCGGAAGTCTTTCAGCGATAGGAGGCAGTTCTCCTTCCTCAACTCTTTCCTGCAGCATGGGAGATTCGTTAAATTCTGTTATGCCCGATTCTGAGAAAGGAATAATTCGTACATGATCCAGACTAAGTACCCTTTCTGCTTCTCCACCCATAAATTCTGGAGCTCTGGCTTCAGAAATGTTTGCAGTTAAAACCAGCATTATCATTAAGATAATTAAAAAACTGATATTCCTTTTGAAATCCATGTGTGAATTCCTCCTTTTTTTAAAATAGCCAACCCAAATAAATTTGAAGTTTAATCATTTCAATTTATTCATATCACCTCCTTCAATTTTGATTTTTGTTCTATTTTTTAGCCTGGAACTATATTGAAATAAGTATTTATTTAAAACTTATATAGGGATAAAAGAAGTTTCCCTGTGTTTGGTTTATTTTCATCTCTCAATTTCAGCAGCCTGACTGTTAATTTCATTGATTACCTCCGGAGAAAATTTCGCCTTCCGGTCATAGGTATACAGACCATTTGTCTCCTGTTCAATATCATAAAGCTGAGTATAACAGAAGGCACAGATATATGGATTTTCCAGAAGGGTCTCAGTTAATTTCCGGTATCTTGCCAGAAATTCTTCTTCACTCTCCGGTCGATTGCCATAACCCCAGCCGTCTTTGTTTTCCGGATTCCACCATATTCCACCATATTCACTTACAAAATAAGGCTTTCCATTATAATCCTGACGGTTCTCGTAAGTTACATAGTAATCTTCCGGTTCTCCTGATTTCATCGGTGCAAATTTGGCCTCAAATTGTTGGGGATCCTGCTCATAATCATGAATATCAAATATATCTGTCTCTACATGATAATTACCACTGGTATCGATAACCGGCCGGGTCCGGTCAATTTTTTTTGTGGTCCTGTATACAATACGCAGTACTTCATCATCCTGAGGACAGCCTTCATAATCCCAGGTTTCATTAAAAGGACACCAGCCCACAATTGAAGGATGATTAAAATCGCGTTCCACCGCTTCGATCCACTCCGGCAGGAAGTTTTTCAAACCTTCAGCAGAGGTTATATCCAGGCCCCAGTTTCCATGCTCACCCCAGACCATATACCCCAGTTTATCGGCCCAGTATAAAAATCTGGGCTCAAAGATTTTCTCATGCAGGCGGGCCCCATTAAAGCCCATAGCCTGGGACCGTTCTATATCTTTTTTTAATTCTTCATCTGAAGGAGCAGTATATATACCATCCGGATAATAACCCTGATCCAGAACCAGCCGCTGAAATACCGGTTCACCATTAATGAGAATTTCATTATCGGTAAGCTCAACATCACGCAACCCAAAATAACCATCTATTTTATCTTCCTGTTCTGTTTCTTTAAGCAGGCTTATTTCCAGGTCATAAAGATCTGGATCTCCGGGTTCCCAGAGATATACCTCATCTAAATCCAGACCCATATTGACAGTTGACTTTTCCAAACTGACAGTCTTATGAGCACAAATCTTCCCTTCATAAAGAGCTTTTACCACCAGCTGATAGTCTGCTTTTTTTGGAATTTCTCCCTCACATGTAACCTCCAGCTGAAGACTGCCATTGGCTGCATCAGGAATAACTCTATAATTTTTTATGTAATTTTTGGATACCGGTTCCAGCCAGACAGTCTGCCAGATACCGGTTGTTCTGGTATAATAACAGCGGTGGGAATGGTATTTCGGGGACTGTTTACCGGAAGGCTGTCTTCCAGAACGGGTATCATCTTCGGCACAGACCGTTATTGTGTTTTTATCATCCTGAAGATAATCAGTTATATCAAAACTAAAGGGTGTATAACCCCCCTGATGGGTACCCACTGAACTGCCGTTAACCCAGACTTCTGTATCATAGTCCACCGCTCCAAAATGTAAAATAATTCTATCTGCTGTCCATTCTTCAGGAATCTCAATTTCTCTTTTATACCAGACAGCATCCATAAAATCTTTATTGTTTATACCTGACAGCTCACTTTCCGGACAAAAAGGAACAACTATTTCTTGATTTAGATCATCGGCCCCGGGCAGCCCTCTGCTGCGGCCACTTTTTCCCTGATCTATTTCAAAATCCCATTTTCCATTCAAATTTTTCCATCTTTCCCTTTTCTGGTCAGGCCGGGGATATTCCGGACGGGGTATTTCTTTTTTATTCATTTTAAATACACTCCTCGTAAATATATTATATTTATAGATACAAATATCTTATCAAAAAACCCTCTCCTGATTTCCACACAGGATCTCAATACAGGCTGTATCAGCCGGTCATATTAAAGACTATTTTAGAATTTCTAAATTATTAGACATTTAAAGTACATCTCTGTAATATAATATCTAAAATACTCCTTAATAAACATTTTCAGGTGATAAAGGTAATAATAAGATATAGAAAACTAATTTTGGTGACTATCAACTATCCATTGTTCGTTCATACAAACTAAAACTTCTTCCGGCAAAAATAAGTTTTAATCTTTTTTGTTTATTTTAATATTATTAAATCAAAGCCCGTAAAAAACAAAATATATGTAAATAATATAATATAACTCTCACAAAAGGTTATAATAAGCTAAATGTATTGAATATAAAATCATAATATAAATTCACTTCAAAAATATAGTTTTTATTTTATATATATTATAATATTATAAATACAAAAATATACAACCAACAGCAGATATAATTAAAGACCCTAAACCTAGAATATCTCCAAAATACTCATATATTTATAGATTCTTATTAATTTTCATATTTTAATGGAAGATTATAATCCTTTCTTGATAAACAAGAACTGCAGAGAATGATTTTAATTAACAAATAAAAGACCTCACCTCAAATTTCACTTGATCATGAAATAATAGCGGTGAAGTCTTTTTATGATTTTTATGATTAGTATTTATTATTTTTTTGTCTTCTATTTTGATGATCTAGCTCCAAATAGTTAAACAGGTTTTAAAATATACTGTAGCTGAAGGAAGTGGTAAAACCAAAAGTGGGCTCTTCATATGCTGTGGAGTCTGCAAGCTCGGCTCCCATAATTAAAGACAAATTATCCAGAAGGTCAAATTTTGTATTCAGACCAATGTTCCAGGAATTATGAGTCTCAACCCCGTCCTTCATGACATTAAGCCCGGTGTTAACTCCCATAGTAAAACAGCCTGTTAAACACAGCACATCCTTAGTTGAGAATTATGTCTTAAATTTAAAAAAAGGGATTCATCTTTTTGACCTTTTGTAACCCTTTAACAGTTCATGGCCTATTAAAAACACTGCACCGGCAGCAAGAACTCTCACCCAGTCAGTCAGGGTCACTGCAGAAAAGCCTAAATACGAGTTTATCGGAGTGTAAATAACCGTTAACACCATAATCAAAGAAATTAAAATAGAGTACAGCATTTTACTATTACTGAAAAAGTTCCAGTTAAAAATCGAGGTGAATTTATACCTTCTGGACATAATATTTACAAACTGACAGAAAATAATAGTTAAATAAGCAATTGTTGTGGCTCTGGGATACAGAGTGTGGTTTACAGTAAAACTACCTGAAATACCCCTCACAAAAATACCATAATTTAGAAATCCCAGCCCCCCCATTAAAATTCCAAAAAACAAAATTTCAATAAAACTGAATTTATTAACAATATGCTCATCACGTTCCCGGGGTGGAGATGTCATTAATTCTTCAGAACCAGGATCAAACGTTAAAGCCGTAAGGGGCAAAATCTCAGCTAAAAGGTCAATGGACAGGATCTGTATGGTTAAAATTGGAATTGGCCAGTCAAATAAGGAAACTGCCAAAAGACCCAGTAAAACGATTGTTAACTCACCACCATTACTGGTAAGTGAAGCTAGAATAGTTTTTTTGAGATTATTGTAAATTGTTCTCCCTTTGCGAATAGCGTGCACCAGAGTAGGGTAACTATCATCAAGTAGAATTAATTCTGCCGCTTCTTTGGAAACATCTGTTCCCATCTGACCCATAGCCACTCCAATGTGAGCACTTTTTAATGCCGGAGCATCATTTACTCCATCCCCGGTGACAGCTACTATTTTTCCCTGTGATTTAAGCACTTTTACAATTCTTAGCTTATCTGCCGGAGACACCCGGGAAAAAATCAAAGATTCATTTTCGGCCATAATCTCTTTCAGCTCTTCATCAGATAATTCATTCAAATCCTGACTGGTAAATACCGGAACTTCTCTGCCATCAACAGTAAGACTAATTTCCCGTCCTATTGCTTTGGCTGTGATTGCATGGTCACCGGTCATAATATAGGTGTCAATATGGGCCTGATGAGATTTTTCTATTGCCTCCTTTACACCTTCTTTTGGAGGGTCTATCATACCAACCAAACCTAATACAACAACATCTCTCTCAATTTCCTCAACCACATAATCTGTTTCATCATCACCAAGTTTTCGATAGGCAATAGCCAGAACCCGCAGTGCATTTTCAGAATAATCTTCATTGATTTGGTTCAGCATTTCCCGGTCCTGGTCTGTAAGTTTTTCCTTTTGTCCATCCCGATATATATATTTGGCAACCGAGAGCACACTGCTTAGAGCTCCCTTCATGGTCAATATATTGCCTTCTTCAAATTCTCTAATAGAACTCATTCGTTTACGGTCTGAATCAAAACTAAATTCATGAACTTCCGGATTTTCTTCATCTTCTCGGGGAGAACGGGTGCCCAATTTTGTGGATAGAGTAATCAGGGCCGCCTCTGTGGGATCACCTATCGGATACCACCCGGAGTGGTTTTCATCCGGTTTATGGATCTCCGCATTGGAGGCCATGGTTGCCGCATCAAACATTATTTCCAGTTCATCTATTTCCTTTTTTGATAATGATTCTTCTTTTTGATTTAAAATCTCCCCCTCAGGTTTGTAACCCAGACCCGTGATATCATATTCACTGCCATCAAACCACACCTTCTGTACTGTCATTTCATTTTTGGTCAGGGTACCGGTCTTATCCGTACTAATAACATTGGTAGACCCTAATGTCTCAACTGAAGAAAGCTTTTTTATGACAGCATTTC
Organism: Halanaerobiaceae bacterium; assembly: GCA_003553225.1. Classification (GTDB taxonomy): domain Bacteria; phylum Bacillota; class Halanaerobiia; order Halanaerobiales; family Halarsenatibacteraceae; genus T1SED10-99. The sequence goes on along the minus strand of PWDW01000096.1, from coordinate 1,147 downwards.
TTTTCGCCAGTTCATTTACCCCCTGGGAGAGAGCGACGGTTATCTGCATTGGCAGCGCCTGAGGAACAACCGCCACTGCAATACCCAAACCATATACCAGAGCAAAGTTTAAATCCTGGCCCAGATAAAGACTTCCTGCAAAAAGGAGGGTTCCAATTATAATGGCAAAAATTGCAATCCGGTTGGCAATTACCTGTATTTCCTGCTGCAGGGGTGATTTAGATTTTTCTTCCTCCTGGGTCATGGTGGCGATTTCACCCATTTCAGTATCCATACCGGTGTTAACCACCAAACCTAAAGCAGATCCGGAGGCTACAGTTGTACCCAGATAAACCATATTATCTCTGTCAGCCAGGGAACGCTCTTCTTTAATTTGATTGCTGTTTTTCTCCTGGGGCATAGATTCACCGGTCAAAGAAACATCATTGGTCCTTAAATTATATGCTTCAATAATTCTCATATCAGCAGGAACCTTATCACCTTCCTCCAGACTAACTATATCTCCGGGTATCAGTTCCTCCTGGGACAGCTCCGTTATCTCAGCTCCTCTGTATACTTTTGCCGGGGACTGTACCATTTTATTTAAGGAAGCCATAATCTGTTCAGCTTTATTTTCCTGAACAAATCCAATAATCCCATTTATGATTGTGATTAACAGCATGACCACAGCATCCCGATGATTTTGAATTATAAACGACATTGAGGCTGCAATTAATAACATGATCATAAACACATCTTTAAACTGTAATAAAAACAATTTCCATCTGGGAGTTCCTTCTTTTATTTGCAGTTTATTGGGCCCATATTTATTTAATCTTCCTTCAGCTTCACTTTGAGTAAGCCCCTCTTTTTGAGTATCAAAAAGAGAAAATAATTCTTTAACTGTCTTTCTATAAAAATTTTCTTTTTCCATTATTATACCTCTCCTCATATTTATTTAATTCATATAAAGTTACCTTCAGCCCCCTTCTTACCGAAGTTCCTCCGAGAAAGCCCCGCTGATGTTAATCGGCGGGGATGAATCGATATTGAGCTTGAAAAAGGCAAACGTATGTGTTATTATCATAATATAAGTGAATATTGGGGGTTGTTGCAGCTAATCCCCTGCAATGTAAAATATTCAGGGTGATAGCTGAAACTGCATTGG
>PWDW01000183.1 GCA_003553225.1 Halanaerobiaceae bacterium | reverse complement strand
TTACAGCAAATCTTTCAGCCAGATCTCTTAATTCTGTTCGGGCGGCATTGATTTCTTGATGAGCCTCAGTGATATCCTGTGGTGAAGAAATTCTTTCTTTTTCTTTTTTTAGAGTACTGATCCTTTTTTCCAGTTCCTTTTTTTTCTCCTGTATTTGTTCTATAAGTTCAGCAGTTTTTTCATATTCATTACCAACCTCCTGTGGGGAGGAGAACTGATCAAAAAGATAATCAAATACATCTATCACCTTTTTTTGTTCAGCACCTAATTGTTCGATATTACTGATATATTCAGCAATCTCTTCGGAAGGCCTAATTTCTCTGATGGAAGAAAACTTGCTGTTTAAAAAAGCATTTTTGGTTCTATCCGAAGCTGTAAGCTGATGGATAAATTGTTTCCAGTAAAGACGATAATCCTTTTTTTTCTGGCGATATTCAATTACACTTTTGGCTGTCTTCTGATAATTTTCAATACTTTCAGCGGGCTTTTTTTCTTTATATTCAAGCTCTGTTTTCTGTAAAAACTGATTCATCTTCTGTTCTATAGCAGCTTTTTTTCTCTCAGCTATTTTAATTTCCCGGGCATAATCAAGATAATCTATCATTTTTTCCAGTACAGTAAATATCCGCTCACTTTCTTCAATAAGTTCTTCTGTCTCCGGAAGTGTAAAAATATCATCAGAAAAATTGTTCTCCAGATTTTTCAATATACTTCTGATCTCTGATAATTCCTGCAGAAGCTTCTTTTTTCTTTTATTTAATTTTTCCCGCTCTGTCAAAAGCTCCTGATATCTTCTTTTTACATCTCTAATATTTTCAAAATGATTTTTAATTAGCCCCGGTCGGGTCAGTTTTTGTTCAATACCCAGCTGAGAATAAAAAGAAACAAGCTTTTTTTCTATATTCTTTAATCTGGACTTCAATTTTTGCAGCAGATCTCTGGTTTGATTGACTTTTAATTCCAGGCTGTTCTGCCGGTTTTTTAGATCATTTCTTGTTTGTTGCTTTTGTTCCTCTGTGTGATATTGAGCAAAAAAGTAAACTGTGCTTAATAACAAACCACCTGCTCCAGCAAAAAGTCCGGGCAGAAAATTAAAAACAGCAGCTGTGCCCCCCAGAATACCTGAGATAGTAATCCCCAGAAGGGCCCTGTTGCGGGACTTATGAGGATACCCGGGTTGACTTTCTGCCAGCTGCTGCTCGATGTTTTCAACTTCCTGCTTCAGCTCACTTAGCTGCTCCTCTTTATTCTGGATCCGGGTTTCTGCTTTTTCATATTTATCGACCATACTGTATAAGTTATCCTGTTCAATCAGGTCAATTTTGACTTCTTTTATCTGTTCCGGATTTGCGGCCCAGTCCTGTCCCAGTTTACTCAGATCATTTTTTATATGGTTATACCTCTCATTTATCTCCTTTTTTCTTTCCAAAAAGATACGGACTTTTTCCCGCAGACCTGATAGCTGTGTTTTAAATTGTTCCAGATTAGCACTATGTTCTAAAAGACAATCTTTAATTTTTTCATGATTATTTTCACCAATAATGGTCTGCCAGTTTTCTTTTTTTCCCTTAAGGCTTTTTACCGTCTGCTCATACTTATCCAGAAGTTTTTCCGCCCTCCCGGCCATCTGGGGAGAGTATAATCCCTGGTGCACATTATGACCCGGGTGTTCAGTCAGTTCAAGCTTTAAATTAACCAGCTCAGTGTAATCATCATATGTGTTTTTCAAAAAATCAAGCCTTGTTTTTTTCTCCTCCAGGCCGTTTATTTCCTCTTTTCTTTGTTCAAGTTTTTTAGTCAGTTTTTTGATCTCTGCTTCTTTTTTCTGAAAAATTTCAATCTGTTTAAGGGCCTGTTCCTTTTTTTCTTCAGCTTCATTAATTATTTTATTATAAGGTTTAAATTCCCAGACCCCGGGGCTGCCCTTTTTGCCACCTATTTTACGAGCTCTATCATTAAAATCATCAACAATCCCCGGCAGCTCTATTATCTCCGATATCCCGGCTCCCATCAGCACTGAATACAGCCGTTCCTGCATTTTTTCCCCTTCTATATCACGGGGAATACTCTGCAGTTCGGACAGGTCCACGGTGAAAACTCGATGATAGGTAAACCGGTCCAGATTACCATACAGGTCCTGGGCCTTTATTTTTTGAGAACTATTTTGTACTCCCTGTCCCTTCTTTTCTTCTGATTCTGTTTTAACAACCAGAGATGGCTTACCATATCCTTTTAGTTTAAGATTATATAAATTTTCTGCCTCCTTGAGATCTGCTTCCACATGATAATCCCTTTCTGCGGGAGGCAGTGAATTATCCCGGGGAAATCCATATCCCAGATAACGAAGAATCTGCATAAAGGTTGTTTTCCCGGATCTGTTAAAACCACCAATTACATTAATTCCGGAGTTTAGCTGCTTTAACCACTCATTTTGAAAAATTCCAAAATCACCACAATAGATATTTTTTATCTCCATTTTTTATCTGCCCCCGGTATATAGTTCTTCAATTATCCGCTGGCGGGCCTCCTGCAGAAGCTCCTTAATTGTTCTATCATCAGGATGAAAAAGATTATTTGGGCCTTTTTTATCTTCAGGTGAGCCCTGCCAGATTTTACCCCAGTGTTCTATCAACTCTTTTTTTAACTCCTGATCATTCCGAATATCCTGTATAATTTTTTCTATTTCAGCAAAAACTTCATTATTCTTCCTTAATTGTTCTTCTTCCGGAAGTTCAGGACCGGTACGAAAAAAAAGTGAATGAGTCCACAAAAAAGGTGAGTGCTCTGCAAAAAGATCATTTAAAAAAGCGACCATCTCTTCTTTGACTTCACTTCTGTTCTCGGAAACAAATTGATGCAGAGGACCGGAACCGCGTATAAACCAGCGGAGTATATAACCCTGAACTGGAGAGGAAAAGATGCTCTGATTAATAATATTCCGGGATAAATCCGGTGGAAGCCCCAATTCCTTCTGGGCCCTTGTTTTGTCTGCCAGCTTTCGTGCTTTTTTTTCGAGTCTGTTCTTGAGATCGGTTAAATTTTTGAGCTCCCCTTTTTCCGGTCGGTCTATGTAAAGCTCCATATTTTTAAAAATCACAGGAGCCACAGGTATAAAATTTAATTCGAAATTCCGGCCGGTTTCTGTTTCCACCAGAAAACATCCTCTAAGCCCTTCCTGATTGATAATTCGGGCCTGAGGAGTACCGGGAAAAATTATAGAAGGGCCCTCTTTTTTAATAATCCGGGGTATATGAATATGGCCCAGAGCCCAGTAATCAATTCCTTTTTTTGACAGCAGGTTAGAACGGGAAACTGGTACATATCTTTTATTTTGAGGATCCAGCTGGGTGTGCAGTAAACCGAGGTTGAGAATACTTCTGTCAGGTACAGTATAAAAGTCAAACATGCTCCTGTCTTCATATTTCTGCCGGTAGGACTGCCCCAGTATCCGGGCCTTAAGATTTCTTTCTCTGGTGTATTCCCGGGTTGTTACTTCTGTTTCCGGAAAAACATAGACATTGTCCGGCAGAGAAAAAGGTTCTTCAGCCTGACCGCGGGGATCGTGATTTCCATTTATAATATAAACCTCAATTCCCTGTTCTTTTAGCAGCCGGCACTGATTTACAAAAATACGGCTGGCTTTAACCGAACGGGCTTCCCGGTCATAAAGATCACCGGAAATCACCATAAAATCCACCTTCTGCTCCCGGGCCAGTTTTACAATCCGTTTAAAGGCCGTATATCCCGCCTCAGCAAATAATTCCTGAAGTCCTTCCGGGGGAGTTTCTCCGGAATTGACCGGAGCCCCCAGATGCAGATCGGCCGTATGAATAAACTTTATATCTGCCACCATTTCATTTCCCAGCTCCTTATTTTTGTTCTTAACTATTTTTTTATTTTTGCCTTTTCTTTTATCTTTTTTATCTGGCTCATTTTAATTTCTGTGTTGTTTTTTGTGATCCAGAAATAACTTGAATCCTCTCAAATAACACTTTATCTAAACGATCTGGATTTTTCCTGAAAAATCTCTTCCTGTATTTCTTGAAAATCATTTGTTACAAATAACTGCTAAGAATTACTGCTATGTCGAAGACAAAGAGTGACAACACTATTTTTAAAAATAGCCTTTTATTTGTAATTCTGGTTTTATCTCAATTTAAGACATTAATTTTTCCGGCTGTCATCCTGTTTTTGAACATTCCCTGTTCAATCTATATCCATTTTGGATAACTATCAATGCCTGCACTGCAAAAAGTAAATTTTATTTATTTTAAGAAATAACATTACTGTCATGCCAACCACAGGTTTTCTCCGGTCAGCTTTTCAGCAATTTTTAGAGCCTGACAGAATTTACCGGGCCCAGCAGTATAATGTTTTTATAATCTTCTGCTTTCAATCCAGCTTTCAATTCTGCGCTCAATCCAGTTTTCAATTTTGCTCTCAATTCTGTAGATAAATAATTTTTCCCTGAATTCCGGTCTTCTGTACGGTCAAAATACCCACTGAAGGCTGTTTGAGTTTAACATAACTGCGTTTATAATCTGTTGGAGACCCGGGATTAAAAAGCAGTGTTCCCCGATATGTTTGATTACACGGTTGATGGCTGTGACCAAAAACCACACAATCCATTGTTGTGTTTTGTCTTTTTATGCTCTCCAGAGCTGACCCCGGACCATAATGACCATGAGTTAACAGGATACGGTGACCTTTGAATTCAGCTTTTTTTAATTTTCCATATTTGCGCTGGAGGGCGGGAGGGTCCATATTCCCGGACACAGCAGTCACCGGAGCCAGAGCTTTAAGCTCCAGAATTACATCTTCATGACAGATATCCCCCAGATGGAAAATATGATCCAGACCAGCAAAGACTTTAAATATAGAACCCGGAAGTGATTTATGTTTTTCTCTTATATGAGTATCAGAAATCACACCTATCTCCATTTATATCATCCTTTTTGGGCTGCATACTTTTTTGAAATATGTTTTTAAAGTATGTTTTATGTTTTACATTATATTAAACAACATTTTTTATTATATTTTGCCGTATCCTGACCTTAATGCTTTACTATATCTTATAATAAATGTTTTATAATTCAAATCTAAAAGCAAAAACACCGGCTTAATTGGTAAAATATAACCCAATTCCGGTAAAAATGCAAAGATGATTAACAGTTCAGTTTTACAGGTAATTTATATAACGATTTAAGGATCATTTATCTCCTTTATCAGAAAAAAGTCTTAACTTTTCAGATTTCTTCTCATTTTTTAACAGCAGATTTTTTATATAATCTCTATCATAGTGATGCCCCATATAGATTCCGTCACATAAAAGAAAATGTCGTGATTTTTGGTAAAGAGAAAGTGATGAGACATTGTGAGATGTTATTTTTTGTTTCTGTCTTAAACTGATTATCTTTTCTGCACTCCGGGGTCCAATCCCCGGTACCCGCAGGAGAGAACTGCGGGAAGCAGTATTTATTTCCCGGGGGAAAAATTCAGGATTTCTCAAAGCCCAGCTCAGTTTGGGATCCATATCCCGGGGTAATTTGTCTTCAATAAGCAGCTCCCCAACCGCAAAATTATAATTCTTTAACAAAAAATCGGCCTGATATAATCTTTTTTCTCTCACAGAGGCTTCCTTTTTCAGACTGTAACTATCCTCCCGGCTGCGATAGGACGAATAATAAACCCTGCTCAAACCCAGCCTCCGATATAATTTTTCAGACAAATTTAGAATATCACGATCCGTGTCCTCAACTACTCCCGGCATCAGCTGGGTAGTTGCTGAACTGGTAATTTGTTTCAAATCATAAAGAGTTTTTTTAAGAACCCCACCCTTTTTGTCGGGAGCTATCTGTTCTAAACAGGAGCCGCTGATGGTTTCAATATTAACACTGACCCGGTCTGCCAGTTTTGAAACCCGTTCTATTAACCTTCGGGAAGTACCGGGCATAATTTTAACATGCAGATATCTGGAGAATTTGTATTTCTTGCGCAGTAAATAAGCGGTGCGGTACAGCCGGGCCGTAGCTTCTTCAGGATTGGGATAAACTCCCGAAGAAATAAAAGCTCCCATAATCTTTTTTTCCAGCTGCAGCCTGTTTATTTTACGGGCAAATTCGGCAGGAGTAAATTCCCCCCGGTGTAAATCACTGCTCCTGCGGTTCACACAATAGCTGCAGTCATATATACATCTGTTGGTCAGAAGAGCTTTAAAAATAGGTCGATAACCACTGTCGGTGGCGGCATAATAGATATTATCCCGATAATGCTCCTCTCCACTCAAATTACCTGTGGACTCCTCCCGGGCCAATCTGGTAAGGAGATCAATTTTTTTATTCATAAGCTATTACCCCAATCATAATTGATATGCCATAATTCCGGTAAATCTTATATAGATCTTTATATTTTTTCCCCAATTTATTATATTTATAAATTATGCTTGCCCTACAAAAAGTCAATTTTATTTAATTTCAGAAATAACATCCCTGTCATGACAAAAATCATAACTTGATAAATCTTAAAATTGTACTTTGGGCGGGACAACCAACTATAACTTCCATAAAAATTGATAGGTTATTATCCAGATCAAAATTTATACTATAATCATAATAAACGAATGTTTGTGTTAATTATTATACAATACTGGACAGATTCCTTCAACTTGTCAATACTTCTTAATAGTTATATAATTAAGAGTAAGAAAAAAATACAGCCGTTTTTAAAATATTATTCAACACCCGGGGTGATCAAAGTGAAAAACAAAGAGCTAGACATCGTTGTAAGGAATCTGCTTGATATCTTCCCCCCCCTGTTTAAAAAAACCTTCAAACAGGGTAACTTTATAAAAAAATCGGAAGTGACCCCTGTCCTCTTCGGAATTATGAACCTTCTATATCATGAAGATGAACTGACTCTAACAGAGATCAGTGAGAGAAAAGCAATCACCAGCTCCAACTGCAGCCGGGCGGTAAATAAACTGGCCGAACTGGATTTTATCATTAGAAAATCAGATGAAGATGACCGCCGTAAAACTATAATCTCCCTGTCGGACAGAGGACATAATTATGTAGAAGATATTCATGAAAAATTCAAAGAAGAGCTAAAAAACAAGCTGGCCTCTCTCGATGATGATGATATTGAAATACTTAAGAAAGCCTCGGAAAATTTATATGATGTACTTTCAAAAATAATATAAGGCTGCACTGCAAAAAGTCAATTTTATTTAATTTCAGAAATAATATCCCTGTCATGACAACAATCATAACTTGATAAATCTTAAAATAACCTTTTTGCAGGATAACCATATAATTTTTCAGGACCCAATTTAAGGATATTATCTATTATCACAAAATTTTAGAATATTTCAAATTTGCATTACATAACTTTACTTTAAAAATAGGCTGCAGCCTAAAAAAACCAAAAAAACATTATAAAAAAGGCAGGAATAATAAACTTTATGGTGAATAATTATTAATAAGAAAAAATATTAAAAGGTAACTGTTTTACACAGTTACCAATCATCCAAATAAGGAGGATAAAATATGGAGTTTAGAGGAATTTATAAGTGTATAGAATGTGGGAATACTGTTGAAGCTGTTGATGCTTATGAACCTCCCATCCTGTGCTGTGGGGAAGAAATGGTTAATCTTGAAGAACAGACCGAAGACTCCTCCATTGAAAAACATGTTCCTGTTGTTGAAGAAACAGATGAGGGCCTTAAAGTTACCGTAGGCAGCACAATTCACCCCATGACCGAAAAACATTTCATTGTCTTTATTGAAGTTATTACCAATGATGATCTCGTACTCCGCCAGGACCTCAGCCCTGATGATGAACCTATTGCTGAGTTTCCCGTATCCAGAGCAGATGTTAAAAAAGTCCGAGAATACTGTAATGTACATGACCTCTGGAAAGCATAATCACTACCGGAAACATATAGATTAAAACATTTAAGGAGCCCCTGTCAGCAGTGGGGCTCCCTTTTTATTTTCCAGCAGTATTAAAAGGTCCAATTTTTTTGAATGAATATATCAAATTTCCGGTGTTTTAAACTTTTACTGTTTTTTTAAAAATAATTTCCATTAAATAAACAACCCAAACAGCTTAGCTATTTTAAAAATATATTTTAACCCCTTTCTAAGACCCGGATTTTTGATATAATAATATAAGAGTAACCACAGAACTACTGAAAAGTTAATGGAAATAGGGTGGCAGAGAAAGGAGTTAAAATGATAATTTTAAGCATAATTATTATAATATGGTCCATTTATATAATTATATCCGGAGACTACCTGTTTGGAACAATCTTTCTGATACTGGGCCTTTTATCCTTTTATAATAAATACAAAGGAAACAACTGAGATATTTAGAACCTGTTTTTGAAAACCAGGTTCTAAGAGCCCGGATACAGAAGGTTATTATTAAAAATAACAGGAATTATCCAGCTAAAAATATACCGCCTGATCTTCTTTATGAGCTCGATAGGCCTTTTCCATCAGTTCGGTTAACTGCAGGCCATCCTGGAGATCAAAATGGATATCCCCTTTATCCAGCAGAGCATCCAGCCACTGGTCCACAGGATCGGGCAGGGCCGGGGGCAGTTCTGAGGGAGTCTCCCAGTCCGAGGTGTTTTCTGTTTTGAATTTTACTTCATTTTCAGGTCCCCCGATAAACAGACTGCCTCTGGTACCGTGTACTTCCAGAGAAAAGGGGCTGGCCGGAGTAACAAAACCAGTTTCATTTATAGCCACTGCATCATTTTCAAATTCTATTGTGGATACAGCATTATCTTCTACAGGTTTATCCAGAAGATTATTAAAAACAGAAGTTACTTTCCTGGGCTGTCCCAGAAGCCAGCGGGCCAGATACATTCCATGAGCACCCAGATCCACCATGGCTCCACCACCACACTGCTCCGGGTCATAGAAATGCGGGGGCAGCCAGTCACCGGAAGCTCCATCATGAGCATTTCTGATTCTCACCAGAGATATTTGCCCCAGCTGATCTTCCTGAATCATTTTTTGGGCAAATAATATCTCCGGTCGAGTTCGGTGGGGAAAAGATATACAAAATTGGACATCATATTTTTCGATCTCCCGCACCACTTCCCGGCCCTCTTTTTCAGTTAAGGTCAACACTTTTTCAGTAAAAATATCTTTTTGAGCCCGGGCCGCCTTAATAATCACTTCTCCATGTATACTGGTGGGAGCATTAACCACCACTCCATCCAGATCATAATCCGTTAACATAACTTCCAGATCAGCTTCAAATTCTGCATTTATATCAGCCGCCCAGGACTGACCTCTTTGGGGCTCTTCATCCCAGATCACTTTAACCTGAGCATCATCCCGGGAATTGATCTCTTCCGCATAACCTGCAGCATGAACATGCCAGCCGCTGATCATACCAATATTCAGCATTTTATACTCCTCCTTTTTATTTAGATAAAAAAGCGGCCAATACAGCCACACCTTTATCTAAATAAATTATTTTATGCCCTTGTTTTATGTTTTTAAAACTATCAGCCGCGAATGATTTCAATATCATAACCATCAGGATCAGTTAAAAAATAAAAGCTGCTTGAAGACTCACCAATACCTGTGAGGTCAGTTACTTCATACCCCATTTCTTCATGCTTTTGGTGGGCCTGTTCCAGGTCATCAACCAAAACCGCCAGGTGACTGTATCCATCACCTATGGTATAGGGCTCCTCTCGATCATAATTATATGTTAATTCCAGTTCAAAATTTTCATCCTGGTCAGTCATGAAAACCAGTGTAAACTCACCTTCCGGAAAATCACTGCGGCTGATCTCCTTGAAATTTAAAGCATTTTTATAAAATTCTACCGATTCTTCCAGATCCATAACCCGAATACAGGAATGGGCCATCTCATAATTTAAATCCATTTTTATCCTCCTTTATTTATTATAGTACTCCTTTCTAACCATTGGTAAGTAAATCAAGCAAAAACAGCATGTATCCCTACTGTACACCCCCAGAAGTGAATATATTATTAACCAGTAAAATCGGAGGGATTCCTTGGTTTTTTGCTGTTTTTATGATAAAAGCATCAAATTTTTACCTGTTGAAGCTCCTCTGCTGTCCCTTATTATTATACATCCTTCTGTCAGCCCTTTCAAATATCTCCATAAGATCATCACTGCTGTCCTCATTAAGGGCATATCCCAGAGAAATACTTAAAGGAGCGGGCAAATCACCCTTTTGGTTTCTTTTTTTAATATTGCTTTTAATTCTGCTGCATACCTTAAGGCAGTTTTCTTGATCAATCTCCGGGAGCAGTATCCCAAATTCATCTCCTCCGATCCGGGCTGCCACATCTTCCTGGCGAACAGATTCCTTAATTACCTCTGCCGTCTGTTTTACCAGAAGATCACCACTTTGGTGGCCCTGATTATCATTAACCCTTTTTAGACCATCCATGTCTCCCACAACAATTCCTATGGGCTGTCTCCGGGAATTATTTAATTTTTCTATTTCAGCCTCAAAATAACGCCTGTTATATAACCCGGTCAATGCATCCCGAAAACTCAGGTATTCTATCTTCTTTTCATAGTGCAGTCTGTTTAAGGTGCCCCGGGTATGTGAAATTAAAAGTTCGGCCAGCCTTACATCCTGGTCATCAAAATAATTTTTCTGCCGGGACATAGCCTGGAAAACTCCCATTTCACCAATCGGGATACTGATCCCGGAAACATAATCCTCTGAATAGGGAGCCGCTTCTATTGAGTCCCTGATATCTTCAATATTAAAACTTTCCTGTTCCTGATAGGTCCGGCCGGCAATACCTTCAGCCGGACTGAAATTTTCTTCCTCGGAAATATCAATACTGGAAGAGAAAGCCTTTACCCGCAGTAAATCATCTTCTTTCATTAATAAAATGGCTTTATTAAAATCAAGTATATCTTCTGATGCTTTTACGGTAATCTCACAGACCTCTTTTTCCGTTTCGGCCCGCCCCAGCCGCAGAGCTGCCTCATGTAAACTTCGAAATTTCTCAGTCAGTTTTTTAAAAAAATCAATTCCCCTGCCCAGGCCAAGACCTATTATAAAATAAAAAGTTATAATGGTCACCGGCATAGTTGAAAATTCTAACCCGGTCCGGGTGGTGGTTATATATATAAGAAGCAGTGAACTCCATAATGAGGAAAAAACTCCCCCTTTAAAACCAAAAAAATAGGAAATAACAAGTATGTACAGAATGGAAAAAAGAGGTACCAGGGGATAATTGACCATTACGGATAAAATAACAATAATTACTGAACCCGTGACCAGAATAAGATTTTTATTGACCTTTGTAGGTATAAATCCATAAATCGTCCTTCTCCCCCTTTCAGTTCAAAATTTCAAAAAAATTATATCATACCAGGTTAATCTGTGCAAAAGAAATAAGGCCCTCCTCCATAACTGTGGATTTAATTATACAATGCCCAAAGTCTTTAAAAATAATATCTCAGCTGCACCCCGGCTCCGGTGGTAAATTCTCTTTCAGAATCTCGAAAAATATTGCCCTGCAGTCTATACTCCAGACCACCACCCAGCTCTTCACTGTAATAGGGCAGCAGAAAAACATGCTGATTATTACTTTCGGCCAGAAGACTTAAACCTGTATGAGCAAATCTATCCAGCTGATAATCAAAATGGGCAATTATTAAATCATAAGCTGAGGTCAGTACTGTCCCTTGCTCAGGACTGCCGTTAAAGGCCCCCACATCATCATGTGTCTGCAGTAAATGGCCAAAATTAAGATTCTTATTCAAAAATCTTATATACTCCAGCTGGGTCAAAATTCTGTTCTGTTCATATTCACCCACCAAAAAACTATAATCTCCTCCCAGCTGAAGTACTGGGTCAGTAAAATCAGTGGAATCATGTTCCAGATGAAAGACCCCACCCGCCCCATAAAAACCGATATCCATAAAATCCATTTTACAGGTAACCCCGGCCCGGGTTAATCTCGAATTACCAAACACCTGTGAGACAGTATTAATACTTAAATCATATCCGGGTTCTGGAATATGCAGTCTAACTCCCAGGTCCAGATCACCAGCTGCAGCCGGAGTTTGCTTAAAACCAAGGACCACTTCCAGACGCTGACCCTGACCCAGAGCATGAGAATATCTAATACCATCAACACTTTCAGCTTCTGATTCCGGGGTTAAACCCTCTATATCCGGACCAAAATTAAAGGGATTAATCACAGAACCATAGGACCAGGACACGGGCTGGCGGCCCAGTGTCAGACGCCCCATTTCTCTATGCTGTCGAATATACAAATATTTAACACCTATAAAAGAATTACCGGGCAGTACTCCGGCTTTTAAAATAAATCTGGGGGTAAATCCGGCAGCTGCCGGCAGGAAAAATTCCAGTTCCGCACTCCCCCGCCAGCCTGCTGAGAAATTATTCTCGGAAATATCATCTATATAATAATCCAGCTCCATATGGCCGCCAATTTCTAAAGCAGCTGCCGGATAAATTAAAACAGAACCCAAAAGGAATAACATACATAATATTAACTGAATTCTCTTAACCAGCTGCATCCTTTTCCCCCTTGCTGTTAATAGTTTATATCTTTTTTAAAACCATAACCACAAAACATGAACCTCTTCACCTAAAAATAAAATTAAATTATTCCAGTGCTTCCAGAGACAGCAGACCCTCGGGTATATCAACATCAAATTCCAGCTCATTAATAATTAATATAGTCCTGCTGTCTTCAACCAGCTGGTCTTCCATAACCAGGCGCACCGGGTACCAGCGCCCATCTGCAAATTCCTTTACTTCCTTGACTTCCATTATCTTAAGCAGCCTTCCTCCCCGGGCATAAAGTTCCTCCCGCAGCCCAATAAAACGTTCACTATCCACCCAAATCTTACGTTCATAATAAGATGCTTCAGCATCATCTTTTACCTTACCCCGAAGAACATATACCGGTCTGGAGTCCAGCTGTTCTTCACCAGTGATTTCAAAATCATATAATTCCGTTAATTTTTCCGATTCCAGCATATCCTGATAGGAAAAATCACTGCCCATCATGCCCTCCCTGAGCATGTGCCCTGAGATATGGACCCGTTCCTCAGCCTCGGGGAAAAACATCCACAGGTCATCCCCAAGTTTTAAATATTTGGTCCCCCGATCCCGGGGATTCAAAAATTCTACAAAGGCATCTGCTCCCTGAGAATAGGAATACATCCTTTTTTCTGTGGTTCTTCTGCCTTCAATAATCATTTCCGCCTCCATATAGGCAGAACCCAGAAACTCATTCTCATCTCGGCGATCCATTATTTCTTCAGGAGTTAGAGCCAGTATATCTCCACCAGCAGCAAACATAAACACAGCTATGATCAGGCACATTATAATTTTTCTCATTAAAATCCACCTCCTGTTTTTGATTCCGGTTTTTATACAACTTTACTTTAAAAGCTTCAAGAAAAACATTCCTGATATTGAGTTTTTTCAGCTAAAGATGAATTAAAGCTGAAAGGAGCACCGGAAAGTTAAATCCAGATCCTGTTTTTGATTTTTGTAGAGAGGTTTACTTGTATTAATATTCAATATATTTTAATACTAAACTGGTATGCTGCTTTCAGCTGATATGAATATTTCTCTGCTCTTCTATTTGATAAACAAATATAGATACAAATGGTTGGACCAGCATAAGCTTATATAGTGACCCAAAGGGCTCCATCCTCACTGAATCGTCATCTGACTTAACCCGATGTTCATTCAGCAGGAAAGGTATCGCCCCCCTCGCATTGAGAAAAAAAAAAAGAGGAAAAACAAGATTGAAGAAAAATGAAGACAAAGAACAAAATTTCTGTTTCACCTTCCCTGGTCACGACTGTGACTTGCTTCAGGTGCCAGGCCCTGCATTTAGCCCTATTATTCACCAGCGGAAATGGACATAATTTTGTAATAATCTTTCTGCCTGCTGGAGCAGAAACCCTGCAGGCAGAGGGAAGTAAAGGTGAACCTTTAATATTAATCAGTATATAATATTTATCTATATAACTATTATAACTTATTTATATAACTTATTTCTCATCACTTATATGTTTTTCCACAATTTCATTTATATCCTGATGCACTTCACCTGGAGATCTGTCAGTTCCCACTACGGTCTCCACATTTATCCTTTGTTTATAGTATTCCACCAGTTCAGCTGTCCTTTTTTTGCCGGCTTTTATTCTTTTTTTTACAATTTTTTCTTCATCCCCGGCAGGGCGGAAAAGGTTGGCCCCACATATATCACATTTTCCTTCTTCTTCGGGAGGATTCTCTTTAATATGATATATTGAACCATCATTACTGCAGATTCTGCGGCCCGTTAATCTATAAACAAGTCTATCCTCATCTACTTTAAGATAGATACAAAAATTTATTTCTTTTTCTATCTCATCAAGTATCTCTTCCAGCTCTCGAGCCTGATTAATTGTTTTGGGAAATCCTTCAAAAACAATATCTTTTTCCTGAAACTTCATAATCTCTTTCCTGATCAATTTAACTATTATCTCATCAGGTACCAGTTTACCCCTGCTGATATATCTTTTAATAACCTGACCTCCTGCTGATTTCCTGCGGGCAGCTTTTCTAAGCAGTGTTCCCGAGGAAAGATGGAACATATCATATTCCAGACTGAGTTTCCGGGCATGAGTACCTTTACCCGCCCCGGGTAGTCCTAGAAACAAGATATACATTAAATTATAACCTCCTGCAAGAACATATTAAATAAAGTAGTAAAGACAGAGTCCCCACAATTAAAAAATTAAATTATTTAAAAATATATCTCAGGCAGCAAGGTAACGAGATCTTCTCTGTACATAATTTTTAATCATTTTTCTGCCTATTAAAGCAGAAACCCTGTAGGCAAAATGAAGATCATTCTGGAAGCTGAATTTGTCCTTTTCAAATCTTCTATATTCACTTTCAATAATCTTCCTTACATTTATGCCCCGTGAATTCTCATGCATATTGCGCATACTAATATCAAAAAAATTATTTTTTATATTTTTTATAAACTTCTGTAAGTGAATTTCATTGAGAAAATGATGCCTTTTATTGTAAACCAGAAGTTTCTTATTATGAGCCTGACAGAAAAAATCACCAATATAATGAAAAATTTGCCCCAGTTCTCCGGAAAATTCCCTTTGATTCAACTGGTTCATATTATTGATAAAACTGCCGCATTTTTTATAAAACTGTTTATCACCCCGGGACTTAAAATGAGGGATTGATTCACGTACAAAATCAGGGCGCATACTGCCCCAGATAAAACTTTTTCTATATAAAATTTGGGGTGTACTAACTTCAGATAATTCCTGATACAATTTTTGAGCCAGTATTTTATGAGTTAAGGGATTCAATATCTTCTAACCTCCGTTATTATTAAATCATTATTTATATCATTTCATTATACTCAACATATCAATTCACTACATAATAACATATTATACTTAAATGTCAAAAATTATTCTAATTTACAGAATGCCTATTATGTCGGACAGCCTTTATGAAATAATCGGCACCCGAGATAATATTTAGAGGAATAGCAATATAAAATAAAACAAGATCAACATTTCTCATATCAAAAAAGATGGAATCTAAAAGAGCAGAAATAACCGCGGCATAAAGCAGAAAAATAGCCGTCTTACCCAGAATGGTGGCCCGAATTATATCTATTTTCAGCACATAAGCAAGAAGTCCACCCACTAAAATAAATAATTCACGAAATAAAAATATACCGGCAATAAAACCCGGTATAATACCGGCAAAAATCAGCAGCAGGAGAACACTTATAATAGTTAATTTATCGGCCAGCGGATCCAGGACCCGTCCCAGATCAGATTTAGAATTCAATTTCTTGGCTAAATAACCATCAAAAAAATCGGTACTAACCGAAATAAAAAATATAATAACTGCTGCCAGGTAAAATCCTTCGATAAACAGCAGAACAAATACCGGGATCAAAAGTATTCTTAAAATTGTCAGGATGTTGGGAATGTTTGACAAAGTAAACTCCTCCAGAAAGATTAAAAAACAATAATATGGTTGTACTGCAAAAAGTCAATTTTATTTAATTTAAGAAATAATATTACTGTCATGACAGCAATCATAAATTGTAAAATCTTAAAATAACACTTTTTGCAGGATAATCTTAATACAGCAAAATATATAATAATGGTGTTTTTTACCACTCAGTATTTAAGTTTAGCTTTCGTAAAATATTTGAATGGAGCAGTAGCAGCATATATTCATATTTTCCACCAGCAGAAGTGGAGGTGATTCCAAAATATAATAAAAATATAATAAAAATATACAGGAATTATAAGCCCTTACACAGCGGCAATTATTCTGTATAGATTTTCTCATATTTTCTCACATATTTACTGCAGGATATATTTTATTAACAGGGTGATAATCATATATTAAGCCAGGAAACAATATTTTCTAAATTATCTCCAATAAAGTCCACCCCTGTTTTTTCCAGCTCTTTTCTGGTGAATGATGTGGTCACAGCCGCACAAAGCATACCGGCTTTTTTGGCTGACTGAACCCCATGCAGTGAATCTTCTATAACCAGGCATTCTTCAGGCCCGGCATTAATTTTATCTGCGGTCATAAGATATATTTCCGGATCAGGTTTGGTCTGATTTACATCATCTCCACTGATAATCACATTAAATATATTCCGGTCAATACCAGCTTCCCGGAGATTTGCTTTGACCTTTATCATATCCGCACTGCTGGCTAAAGCAAGCTGATAACCGTCCTCCTGCAGCTTATCCAGAATATCCTTAACACCTGCAAAAATTTCAATTTTATCACCTACTATTTCCAGATATATCTCATAAACCCTGTCTTTCATCTCTTTTTTGTAAGGAACACCGTATTTTTCAGCAACACCACCAATATACCTGTCTTCACCGGCACCAATAAATGGTTCAAAATCTGAGGGTTCAGCATCTACTCCATATTCTTTTAGACCAGCAGTGGCTGCTGCTTCAATAACAGGTTCCGAATTAACCAGGACTCCATCCATATCAAAAATTACATACTTTATCTTTTCTTTTTCCATTTAATCTCTCGGGGCTCCTCTCCTCATATATAATTTATCTTAAAATAATAAATCTGGTTTTCCTCCATAACCATCGGTTAAACGATCGGTTAAATTTAATTATATCCCGCTTTTAGCTGATATGAATATTTCAATGCGTCAATATTATATCATCTTTAAGAAAAAAATCAAAAACAGCCTCTTTTTTTACCATTTTTTACCAATATATATTTATAACCTAATATGACTCTCTTTTCCCGGAAACCATATAAATAATCCCTTCACAGATGTTAGTAGCATGATCCCCAATTCTTTCCAGATAGCGGCTTATTAACACAAATGAAGAGGCCTGTTTAACTGCTGACTGGTCTTCCATCATAATGGTGATCAGTTCGCGGAAAATCTGCAGATTCAAATTATCTATGTCTTCATCTTTCCGGGCCAGCTCTTTTGCTGTTTTTACATCTTCCTCAATAAAAGCATCCATACTTTTTTGAAGAACATCAACTGTTATCTCCGTCATCCGGGGAATATCAACCAGAGGTTTTATTAAAGGCTGAATACCTATTTTTTCAACCATCACCGCTATATTTTCAGCCAGATCACCTATTCTCTCCAGATCAGTAGCTGTTTCTGATATTACAAGCAGAGTTCTAATATCCTTATCTGTCAGTTCATAATTAGAGATTAATTTTTGAGTTTGATCCTTAATATTCATCTCAATTCTGTCAATATTATCATCTCCAGCCATAATCTCATCGGCCAGCTGAAGATCCTGTTCTTTGAGAGCATAAACACTCCCCTCAATTGATTTTTGTACCTCGGCTGACATTTCTGTTAATTCATTTTTAAGTTCTGCCAGTAATTCTTCCAGCTGCTCACTCATTTAAATCCCCCCTGTTAGCCTGTTATTGAATTTTATGTAATTTTTTTAAAATAGCAAAAAAAGCATTTAATCAGCTATTTTTGAAAAACTAAAAAACTATTATTACTAATATTCAATATAGGACCTGCATTTCCCTGCAAGAAATACACTCTTATCTCTATCCTGAACATATATTCCTGTAAACTTTAAAAAACCTCTCCTTAAAGAGAGTAACCGGCCACAGGATTATTCAAAATGGTGCCCCCGGGAAGAATCGAACTCCCGCACCTGGTTCCGGAGACCAGTGCTCTATCCACTGAGCTACGGGGGCTTAATTTTTTTATTTTCACTTGAGTTTCTGTATTTTTGAGGTTAAGCGGTCCCAGCGGTCATAAAGATCCTCCAGCTCATCCTGTAATTTATAATATTCCTTTTTCATATCTCTGAGCTGATCGGGATCAGCTATTTTTTCGGGATCAGACATATCTTCTTTTAATTCTTCAATCCTCTCTTCAGCGGTAAAAATTTCATCTTCAATATTGTCAATACTTCTTTTTAGCTGCTGGCGGTGGTTACGTTCTCTTTTTAATTTGTGATATTCACTTTCTTTTGAACCGGTACTCCCGTCTTTGTCCTGTTCTTCAGTTTTTCTCTGTTCTTTCTTTTTGTGGTAATAATCATAATCACCATAATACCTGGTAAGATTTCCGTTCTCCAGTTCATAGGTGTACTCTATTATTTTATTTAAAAAATACCGGTCATGAGATACAATAAGCAGAGTTCCCGGATAATTCTGGAGAGCCTCCTCCAGTGCCTCCCGGGAGGGCAAATCCAGGTGATTTGTCGGTTCATCCAGCAGTAAAAAATTATAATTTCCCTTCATCAGCTGCAGCAGCCGCAGGCGGCTTTTCTCACCACCACTTAAATTACCCACTTTTTCAAAAACATCCTGACCCCGGAAATGAAATGAAGCCAGGACATTACGGGCCTCCTTTTTACCCAGGGGCACTTCTCTGCGAAAAGCCGTTAGCACATCAGCCCGGGGATCAAAACCGTTAAATTCCTGACTGTAATAACCCATCTTCACACTGGCTCCAATCTCATATGACCCTCCGTCAGCAGAGAGCTTTCCGGTTATAATTTCCAGCAGGGTTGTTTTTCCGGTCCCATTATCCCCAACCACAGCACACTTTTCATTCCAGAAAATTTGCAGATCAAGATTTTTCAGCACCTTTTCTCCCTGAAAAGACCTGGTTAAATTTTCTACTTTCAGTACCTCATCCCCACT
>PWDW01000097.1 GCA_003553225.1 Halanaerobiaceae bacterium | reverse complement strand
GCCAGAGCTGTTAAAATTTCTTCATCCATTACTTATCATCAATTCCTTCCAGTTCTTCTAATTTGCGCTCCACATATTCATTTTCTTTTATTCTGATCTTAACTGTCTGTTTTATGAGGTTACAATCAACTATCTTTCCTTTGCCTATTTTAAGGTTTACTTCTGTGCCCTGTTCAGGCATTTTTTTTTTTAGATCTTCGTATACTTCACTTTCATATCGCAGACAGCACATTAATCGGCCACAGAGGCCGGAAATTTTAGCCGGATTTAAGGAAAGATCCTGCTTTTTGGCCAGCTGTATTGATACCGGTTCAAAATCCCTTAAAAATTTATCACAGCAGGCCTGACGTCCACAGGGGCCCAGGCCACCTATTTTTTTCGCTTCATCACGAACACCGATCTGGCGCAGCTCTATGCGGGTTTTAAATATACCGGCCAGGTCTTTTACCAGTTCCCGAAAATCAACTCTGCCATCTGCGGTGAAATAAAAAATTATTTTGTTGTGGTTAAATGTATATTCCACATCCACCAGCTTCATCGGCAGTCCGTGTTCTTCAATTTTATCCAGGGCGATATCATAAGCTTTTTCTTCCAGCTTCTGGTTTTTATCATATTGTTCTTCATCCTTCAGTGTGGCCCGGCGAATAACTTCTTTTAATGGTTCAACCAGTTTTTCATCTTCTACTTCCCTTCTGGTTAAAATCACTCTACCAAATTCCACTCCCCGGGAAGTTTCTACAATTACATTTTCTCCCTTTTCCAGCTCCAGATCCCGGGGATCAAAATAATATATTTTCCCGGCTTTTCGAAATGTTATACCGACAACAGTCTCCATATTTATTACCTCCCGGAACAAAGCCTGATAAATAGAACATCAAGGGCCAGCTCCTTATTTACATTTCTTTTAACATCTTCTTTCGTTTTTTGTATATCTTCCAGAAAATTATTGATCTCAGCAGCAGTGTACTGCTCTTTTTTTTCTTTTATATCGGACATATAATCCACATTTACTATCTGATTTTTTTGACCTTCAATGTATAATATTATATCTCTATACCAGCCTGAAATCAAATTGAAAAGTGGGAACCCCTCATCCAGCATCTTCTTTATCTGCTCGGCTTCACTGAAGATTTCCACTCTTTTTTTGTGGGGTAAATCACTAACAAAATCAAGAATTCGATTTCTTTTTTCCAAAAAATCAGCATCTTCTTTTAGCTCCCGGGCCTGACCGGGACTGCCATCAGCAAGCCGGGAATACAGATCCGCTTTTTGAGGTGGACTGCCTTCCTGCTGAAGTTTTTGGCTGATTTTTTCACTTTCTACATTATAGAAAAAAATCTGCTGACATCTTGATATTATTGTAGGCAGCAGCTGATTGATCTCCTCGGCAAAAAGAATTAAAACCGCATAATCCGGTGGTTCTTCCAGGGTTCTCAGCAGACTGTTGGCCGCCTGGGGGGTCATCTGGTCGGCATGATCTATTATATATACCTTTTGTTCAGATTCATAGGGTTTATAGACCAGCTCTTTTTGCATTTCTCGAATCTGGGATATCTTTATACTGCTGCTCTCCTCTTCTAAAGTCAAAAGCCGGACATCGGCGTGATTATTATGCTCAATTTTCCGGCATATAATGCAATCTCCACAGCCTTCCAGCCCCTCACTCCCGCAGAGCAGAGCTTTCACAAATTCATAGGCCATTTCTTTTTTCCCCAGCCCCTTTTTTCCCACAAACAGATAAGCGTGACTGATCCGGCCGCTGTCCAGTTCATCACCCAGTATTTTTTTGGCCTCCTTTTGTCCCAGAACCCGATCAAAACTCATAAGGACAGATGCTCCTTTATTATAGAAAATATTTTTTGAGCCAGTTCCTGTTTACCACATTCAGCATCCACCAGAATAAACTGATCCTCTTTTTTTTGAGCCAGTTTGCGGTAACCCTCACGTACCCGGTGGTGAAATTCAATCTTCTCTTCTTCCAGACGGTCTTTAACCTCGGAAATGCTGCGGGCCCGGGCCAGACCAATTTCTACATCAATATCTAATATTATGGTCAGATCAGGATAATATTCCCCGACCACCCAGTCATTGATCTTCTGGATCATATCCAGGTCTCCCCGGCGCCCATATCCCTGATAAACCAGATTTGAGGCTGCAAAACGATCGGCCAGCACTATTTTGCCTTTCTGGAGGGCCGGTTTAATATTTTCCTGAATATCCTGAGCTCTATCAGCAGCATAAAGCAGTATTTCAGATTTAGAATTTATATTTGCATTTTGAAAATCAAGCAGGATACTGCGAATTTTTTTCCCTATCTCAGTACCCCCGGGTTCCCGGGTTAATTTAACATCATAATTAAGGTTGGTCAATTTTTCAGCCAGCAGATTAAACTGGGTGGTTTTGCCCGAACCTTCACAGCCCTCCAGTGAAATGAAATAACCAGGAGTGTTTCCTTTCACCTCAAATACCCCTTTCCTGCAGTAACCCCCTGATTTATTGTTAATTAAAGTGATGCCCGGCAGGGGGTTACTGTCAATTCAGTCTGTTAAAATTTATTTAATTGCCTCTCTGATTTTCAATACTGTAATTTGGAGCCTCTTTGGTAATATCAACATCATGGGGGTGACTTTCCCGCAGGCCGGCCGAAGTAATTCTGACAAATTGGGCCTCCTCCTGCAGTGCTTTGATATCTTCTGTTCCACAGTAACCCATTCCCGATCTTACGCCCCCTAAAAGCTGATAAATAGTATCTGAAAGAGGTCCTTTAAAAGGCACCCGCCCTTCAATCCCTTCCGGGACCAGCTTGTCTGTTGTTTTTTCTTCCTGGAAATAACGGTCTTTACTGCCTTCCTTCATGGCTCCTATGGAGCCCATACCCCGATACACTTTATAGCTTCGCCCCTTGTATATTTCCAGCTCTCCGGGACTCTCTTCAGTACCGGCCAAAAGACTGCCAATCATTACCATATCTGCACCGGCCGCAATTGCTTTTACAATATCACCAGAATACTTTATACCTCCGTCTGCAATCACACTTTTCCCGTGTTTATGAGCGGCCCGGGCACATTCATAAACAGCAGTAACCTGAGGTACACCTACTCCGGCTACAACTCTTGTCGTACAGATGGAACCAGGTCCCACACCCACTTTGATTACATCTGCTCCGGCCTCAATTAAATCTTCCGCTGCCCGGGATGTAGCTACATTTCCGGCTACTACCGGAATTCCTGGATATTTGTTTTTAATCTTTTTGGTCATATTTATAACTCCCGCAGAATGACCATGAGCAGTATCAATAACCAGGGCATCAACTTCAGCCTCCACAAGAGCCTTAACCCGCTCCATGGTCGAGTCATCAATTCCTACTGCTGCTGCCGCGAGAAGTCTGCCCCCTTCATCTTTAGAAGCATTGGGATACTTTTTGGCTTTTTCGATATCCTTGATGGTGATTAAACCCTTAAGAACATTGTTCTCATCAACCAGTGGTAATTTTTCTATTTTATGTTCTTTAAGAGCCTCTTTAGCTTCTTCTACACTGGTGCCCACAGGGCCGGTAACCAGGCCTTCAGATGTCATAACCTCATGTATTGGGCGATCATAATTCTGTACAAATCTGAGATCACGGTTGGTCAGTATTCCGACCAGTTTATGATCTTTATCCACAATTGGTACCCCGGATATTTTGTATTTTGACATTAATTCTTCTGCCTCAAAGATTTTATTATCCGGATTTAAATAAAAAGGATCAACAATTACTCCCCTTTCTGATCTTTTAACCCGATCCACTTCCTCAGCCTGTTTGGCAATACTCATATTCTTATGAATTACTCCCAGACCACCTTCACGGGCGATCGCAATAGCCATTCTTCCCTCAGTAACAGTATCCATCCCGGCACTTAAAATAGGGATATGCAGTTTTATGCTCTCTGTAAGCCGGGTTTCTGTTTTAACTTCTTCGGGAAGTACTTTAGAATGAGCCGGCTGCAGCAGAACATCATCAAAGGTCAGTGCCTCTCCGGTAAACTTTTCCTTCATTTTGTGAAAACCCTCCTTTGGTATTGGGTACATATTTCTCTAAAATAATAATAGACTGTGGCTTTACCTTAAATCCAGAAATCCAGCCCCTGTTTGACAGTTAATCTAAATTTATCCGCTAATATCCGCTAAACTCACTTCCTGTTTACAAACCGGTAAATATTCTTATAAAATACAGACAGTAAGCCTTTAAATATTTAAATAATTGTAACAAATAAGATATTGGATGTCAAAATTACTTCTCCCCTCAGTTTCCCTGCTGTTTAAAAAACCGGAGTTCATAACCTGTATCAGCTATTTGAAATTACATAAAACCCCCTGAGCAAAAATAACCCAGGGGGATTAATATTATCGATTAATAACTCACATTATACTCAGCACCATAAGCACCAATTCCAGAACATATAAAATATCTTTCGGTACCCGACAAAACGGCAAAAAACAATTATTTTGACCTGAATTAACCTGAAATTATGAATCAACAGGACTGTTTTTAGAGCTCACGTCGGCCCTCAAGTGCCTTAGAAAGAGTCACCTCATCAGCATACTCGAGATCCCCGCCCACCGGGAGACCATGAGCAATTCTGGTTACTTTAATGCCCAGGGGCTTCAAAAGTTTTGCCAGGTACATGGCTGTCGCATCACCTTCAGCATTGGGGTCAGTGGCCAGAATGATTTCTTCTATCTCTCCTTTTTCGATTCGGGGCATAAGGTTATCAATCTCTATATCCTCAGGCCCCACTCCGTCCATGGGAGAAATAGAGCCATGGAGTACATGATAAAGACCATTATATTCTCCGGTCTTTTCCATGGCTATTACATCTTTGGAACTCTCTACCACACACAATAATGAACGCTCTCTGTCAGGTGATCGACAAATTTTACAGGGATCATCTGCCGTCAGGTCATTACAGCGGGAACAATAATTTATATTCTCCTTGGCTTCCACAATAGCCCGGGCCAGACTTTCAACCTCAGATTTGTTTAAACCGAGAATATGAAAGGCAAGGCGCTGACCGGTCTTGGGACCGATCCCCGGCAGTTTTGTTAATTCACCTATTAATTTGTCCATAGGCCGGGGATAATAAGGCATTTAGAACATCCCCGGCAGGTCCATACCACCGGTCATATCTCCCATCTGGTCATCAATCATATCCTGTACTTTGTTCATACCTTCATTAATTGCCGCCAGCAGTAAATCTTCAAGCATTTCAACATCATCCGGATCTACTGCTTCTTCATCAATTTCAATATCTATCACATCTTTTTTGCCATTAAGCTTAACTTTTACCACACCACCACCGGCAGTTGCTTCCACGGTCTTTTTTTCCATTTCTTCCTGCATTTTATTCATCTTAGCCTGCATTTTCTTGGCCTGCTGCATCATTTTTTTCATATCCATAAATAAATACCTCCTTAGTTTTTGATTTGATCCCGGTCTACATCAATTATCTCTCCCTCAAACATCTCGGCCACTTCCTGGAGCAAATCTTCTTCTGTTTTCTCATTCTCGCTTTTCTCTTCCTGAGCCGGTGTGCTGCTGTTATCATTGTTTATTTTTCCTCCGGTGACAAATTCCACCTGACATTCCGAAGAAAAAACTTTTTTGATAACCCGGCCAATCAGCCGGCTGCTGCTCTCAGCACCTTTTTTGTGGAATTTATTTTTTTCAGAAAAATTAATATAAATTATACTATTTTCAACTTCCAGGGGCTCACCTTCAACCAGAAAAGCCCTGGTTTTTATATCTTCCTGGCCAACTTCCTGCAGAACCTGAGTCCAATTATCCTTTACTTTCTTTAAAGTCAGATCTGTTTCTGATTCAGTGTCTTTCCTGGAGGCAGCTTCTTCTCTGGTCGTTTTTGCCGGACCATCACTGCCGGAAACGTTTTCCCTGCTGTCTGTTGATACCGGGGTAACCGGCTTTTCTTTTTCAGCCGTATTCCGGGACCGGTCTTCAGATACATCAGCCCCAGCCTGGTCCGACCTATCCGGGGATAGTCGGGATTCAAGTTCGGTTATGCGCTGTTTTATTTGCTGCAGACTGTTATTGGCTGGAGTATTTTCCCGGTCACTGTGCCTGTTAGTAGTAATATTTATAACTCCCATCTCCAGAATTAAACGGGGCTGATTGGAAAATTTTAGCTTCTGTTCCACCCCGGTAAGAATATCAATAATATCAATTAAAGCTGAAGATTCATATTCAGCAGCCTTTTTCTCCAGAGAAACAAGAACCTCCTCTGTAAAATCAAGGATACCGGCTTCACGACCACATTCTTTCACCAAAAGCAGCTGCCGGCAGTGGTCAATTAAATCACCTACAAAACGGGACACTCCTTTACCTCTGTTTACAAAATCGGTAACCGACTTGAGAGCCTGTCCGGTCTTTTTTTCCACCAGGTACCCAATAAATTGGTTCAGAAACTCTTTATCCACTTTACCCAGCATTTTGGTCAGCTGGTCTTCAGTAACCTCCCCATTGGTATAGGAAATAGCCTGGTCGAGAATACTTATAGCATCTCTCAGACCACCATTAGAAGAATGGGCAATAACATTGAGAGCCTTCTTCTCGTACTCAACATCCTCCTGCTCACATATATGGGACAGCCTTTTTTCAATATCCCCCACAGACAGCAGTGAAAAATCAAAGCGCTGACAGCGGGAGTGAACGGTGGACAGCACCTTATGGGGTTCTGTTGTCGCCAGAATAAAAACCACACTATCCGGTGGCTCTTCAAGGGTCTTCAGCAGAGCATTAAAAGCTTCTGTGGTCAGCATATGTACCTCATCTATGATGTAAACCTTATAATCTCCTTCTCCAGGATAAAATTTCACTTTTTCCCTGAGTTCTCTAATTTCATCAACTCCACGATTTGATGCAGCATCAATCTCCACCACATCAATGGACTGCCCGCTTTCTATTTTCCGGCAGGGCTGGCACTCCCCACAGGGTTCAATAGATTCCTCATCCCGGCAGTTTAGAGCCCGGGCCAGTACCTTGGCGGTAGAAGTCTTACCCGTACCCCGGGGACCGGCAAACAAATAAGCATGCCCTATACGTTCGTGCTTCAGGGCATTGCGCAGAGTGCGAACTATATATTCCTGACCCACCAGATCATTAAAATCAAGAGGTCGATATTTGCGATATAAAGTTAAAAAACCCATCAGCTTCACCATTCCGGTTAATAATATATTTTTAAAATTTATATGATTATCCTGCATAAAGTGTTATTTTTAGATTTATCAATTTATGATTATTGTTCTGACAGTAATGTTGCTTGCTAAATTAAATAAATTTGACTTTTTGCAGTACAGCCTTATATTGTTTATATTGCTTATATATAATTTTATATAATTTTATAAACTTCTTTATACTTTTATATCACTTTTATATTACTTTTATATCACTTTTATATTACTTTTATATTACTTTCTGTCGGTTTATTATAAAATGGCCGTACACCGACCTCGAACTCTCTTTCCAGGCGTTACCCCGGCAGTTAGCTCAGGCCAGGAACCCTCACGGCACATGGAGACATTTGCTTACCGCTGCTTCCTCCCGGACCTGACGGAATTCACAAAGCTCCATTGCGTGAGACCCGACCATCAACACCACTTACCAGGGCCAGACCCTAAAAAGAAGAGCCCTCAGCACGGCTTCAATCCTGCTATAGCGGATTGCAGGTTACAGGGTACCGCTACCACCCCATTTAGTACGGCCAAACTTTTGGACAAAATTATTATTAACAGTAATAACAGCAGAATTTATACTGCTTTTACTGCTGTTTTCAGCATACATAATTATACAGTAAGATTTATTGTATGTCAAGCAAAACAGGTCTCCGGGAAGTGGCCGGATTTCTTAGAATAATCGTGAAATGAGAACCCTTCTATTCCCCCCTGCTGTTGATAATTATTTCATTAATTGTTACTATTAAGATAGAATATTTATTTTTAAAAAAACTGCTGTGAGATACATAAAAATCAGAGGAGGAGAAAATATGGAATTACACCTGTACTGTGATTCTGAAAAGTTCAGTCAATTTATGAGAAAAGAAAAAAAGGATATCGACTTAAACTACAAAAAAGAAGATCTGGAAAAGGAGCTGGAAAGCAACTCCCTGCGCACAATTATTGCCCTGACCATCGATAAAAAAGATTTAGATAAATATGAGGTGGACTATCATAAAAGATACCTGACCTTGAACAGAATTTAGAACAGAACATAGAACATTTTTAAACTGTATACAAAACAAAAATGGTTATCCTGCAAAAAGTGTTTTATTAAGATTTTCCACTTTATGATTGCTTTCATGACAGTAATATTGTTCCTGAAATAAACAAAATTGACTTTTTGCAGTACAGCCACAAATGCATTCTGCAGCTAAAAAATCCGGGAGTGATTAAAACTCCCGGATTTTGCTTGTCGGGCTCAATATTCTAATTTTCTGCTGTTTGTTACCCACCAATAAAGTCTTTTATGTCGGTAATTAGTTCTGAAATCATCTCATTTAAGGAAATATCCTGAACCCCGATTAAATTTACATGGGGCTGTTTAATGCCCAGTAAGAAAATTTCAGCTGAGCTGCCGGCTACAGCTTCGGCCATAGCGGGTGTTATTTCTCCCAGCATAGAATTCGGAATAATAATGCCCAGAGGACCAACTACAATATCAACATCTTTGACCATAAAAGCGACCGAATTTTCACCGGTTGCTCCTCTATGGGCCCCTTTTTCTATCATACTGGATGTGGCCCTGGAATTTGTGCCCAGGGCTATTATTTCACAGGATTCATCTATTTCAGCCTGGATTTTTTCTATAATACGTGAGCCCAGGCCCCCTCCCATACCATCGATAACAGCTATCTTCATCTAACTGCCTCCTGTTAAAACTTTTTGCTCACTGATCCTTCTCCTTTAGATTATCAAGCAAATTTCTGACCCTTTTTTCTGTTTCTTCTGTGCTTTTTTCATCAACTGTAAGCTCAATATTTAAAATTGAGCCCTCTTCTGCTTTTTGGGGAAGATAATCTACCGGCAATTCAATCTGTTCTTCTTCCCGGGAACCTATTAAAATAACAGCTCTATCATTTTCAATTCTATCAATTACCGCTCTCATAATATCACCCCTGAGGTATATTATTTGTTATTATTATAATACACCCTGGGGCAAATTTCATCTTTAATTTCTGGTTTGGTCCCCCGCTTCCCTTCACTTCCCTTATGGACAATCCTGGGACAATCTTGTTTTTTTATTTTTGCACTTATCATTTTTTAAATTTCTTTGCTTAAATGCTTTTATCTGGATTTCCAATCTCCTGCCGGAAGAAATATACAGGAAATATATAGGTTTAAACAATAGGTTTAAACAAAAGGATTAATAAGTTTAAAAGGGAAACAGGGGGTGAATATAGAATTATTTTTAATAAGATAGAATTTTTTAAGATGAAATTGATAGAATTGTTTCTTTAGAATTATTTTAGAATTATTTTAAAAGCACAAAAAAACAAAGAATGAAAAATAATGAATAATAGACATAGAATCTTTAATATGAAAAATATCCAGTGGGAGGATCAGGATGAAAAAGTGGAAATGCTCTAAATGTGGTAAAGAACTTGTGCTGGAAAATGTTTTTTATTTCAGCTGTTATAAGGATAAGAAAAAATGCCTGGAGTGCAGTGAGGAAAGTTTCAGTGCCCGGGCAGAAAAATCTGATGATGGGGGCTGGAAAATATATATACCGGAAAATGCCAGAATTGAATCCATTCAGGTAAATGATAGTATAGATTTCCGGTGTGAAAAATGTGATAAAAAACTGGTATTGGAAAAAAGCCTCTATGATACACTCTATGAAGGAGAAAATTTGTGCTGGGAATGCCGCCAAAACAGGAGGCATAAAAATTGAACCTGTCAATTTATTTTTATTTGCTGCTGCTTATTGTAATTAGCTACTTTTATTATGCTGCTGGCCGAGAAAAAAAGCTTAAAATAAATTTTGATTTCCCCCACCGGGAGGTAATCCCCGAGAAATACAGCCTTGATGGAGAAAATATTTCTCCGGCACTTGAAATTGAAAATATTAGTAAAAAAGCAAAAAGTATGGTCCTCATTTTGGAAAATATTGATACTGATGATTTACCCGCTCACTGGTTAATCTGGAACATCCCTCCGGATATTAATAAGATACCGGCCGGTATCTCACCCCGGGCTAAGATAACCAGACTCGGTGAGGCCTGCCAGGGTGAAAATGACTTCGGCACTCTGGGATACAGGGGCCCCTCCCAAAAAGAAGAAGCCCCGGGATATAGATTTAAACTTTTCACCCTGGAGGAAAAGCTTAACCTGGAGCCAGGGGTAAAAAAAGAGGAGCTGGAAGAAAAAATGAAGGGCCTAATCCTCCAGCAGCAGGCCTATTATGCTAAATTTGAATGAAAACAAAATTTCTGCTTTCATATTAGGGCCTCAATTGCTCCCCGATTGGTATTTGTGAATCATTCCCCATTCCACTGGTGAAAAATATGGATATAGAAGAGAACCGTATTTATATTGCTCCCCGGATTGGTTAATTAACAGCAGTTAACAGCTTTTAACTGCTGAGATATCTTTTTAAGTTTTGCAGACTTATTGCAATACCCTGCAGGGGATCCTCCATACCTTCAAATTCAAGGGAAAGCACTCCCTCATAGCTGCTGTCTTTAATAATCTGCAGGCACTGTTTGAGAGGGACATTACCATGACCCAGAATGGCTCCCCGAAGATAATTACCGCCCCGGGTACTAAACCAGCCCTGACCGGGATTTAAACCCTCACCAGATTTAACATGAAAATCCTTCATATGCACATGAAAAGCCAGAGGCATTAATTTTCCCACAGCACGAACTGGTTTTTCATCAACACAGAGAAAGTTTCCTACATCCAGCAGTACTCCAAAATTGCTGTCATTAACACCATTAACAACTTCCATGACCCTTGAGCTGTCCTGACAGAAAAATCCGTGATTTTCGATCATTGTCTTCAGCTCATATTCCCGGGCTATTTCTGTTACCGCACGGCAGCCCCTGATTAATACGGGTAGGGCCCGGGAAAAAGATCTCAACCCACTATAGCCCTCAGGAAAACCCCAGGCTGCATCGTGGCGCATACCGGAGGCACCTAGTTGATCTGCAATTTCAATCTCCCCTTTTAATCTGTCAACCTCTTTTTCCCAGTTCTCCATACCATACTGTAAAAAATCAGCACCTATGGTATAGTTGCCCACCTCTAAATCAAGATCAGCACATTTCTGTTTTACTTTTTGAGCAAAATCCAAAGGCTCTATTTCATCCGGAACCTGCAGTCCCGAAAACTCAATTACTTCAAAGCCCATCTCTTTTACTTTTTCAATTACTGCAAACATATCCATTGAACCTGACTCCAAAAGACGGTGAAAACTGTAAGTACTTATCCCATATTTCATTTTTTAAAATCCTCCCATTTTATATGGCTATTATAGTCTCTAACTTGTTAAAACACTATTTAATGTACTCCCGACATTATTTTATTTAGATATTTCACAGCCTCTATGATATCCTGTTCCGGATTTTCTCCAACTTCCCTTTCAATTGTTAGATAACCCCGGTATCCAATATCCTCCAGAGCTTCAATAAATGGTTTAAATTCTACATCACCCTGACCCAGAGGAGTTTCCTGAAAATATTCTTCCAGGCGCAGGTCCTCAATACCTCCTTCGGCAAAAAAGTCATAAATTTTTTGAGGATCTGTCTGCTTGAGCTGTATTCCATCCTTGGCATGGACGTGAACAATATAGTCCTGCAATGTATAAACCCCTGCCACCGGATCATCATCAACCACCATTACCAGATTGGCCGGATCATAATTTACTTTTACGCCCTCACTATCCAGACCATCCAGAAATGTTTTTAATTTCTCAGCAGTTTCAGGTCCGGTTTCCACCGCAAAGCTGGCCCCAATCTGGTCTCCATGTTCTCCCAGCTTTTCACAGGCTTCCTGCATTACTTTATACTGTTTATCCTCTTTATCATCGGGTATAACACCAATATGAGTTGTTACTATATCAGTTTCCAGATCCAGAGCCAGCTCCATGATTTTTTTAGATAGTTCAATTCTTTCTTCATTCTTCTCTGGTTTTGTAAATCCGTGTCCACCCGGGTCACCACAGAGAGCGGCAACCTCCAGGCCCTGAGATTTAATAAAATCCAGCAGCTCTCTTCTTTCCTGTTTGTTTATATTATCAGGATGCATAGGTCCACTTACCGCATAAAGCTGCACGGCCCGGGCTCCAATTTCAGCTGCCTTTTTTATGCCTTCTTTTAGATCCAGTTTAAATGAATCGGCCAGTACTCCAATCTCATATTGATACATAAACAAAACCTCCTGTGTTTTTTTATTTATATTCACATGTATTTTGTTTTATTTTAACCCATTTTTTATTGTACGATTTCGCCTTCCCTAAATTTTGTCCAGACCTTTTCAAACCAGCTTTTTTCCCGGGGCAGTTCTCGCACAGAACGCCAGTTAAACTCAACCTCCATGTCATCTTTATTAAAGTATACCTCCTGGATCTTATCCTCAAGCTCACCATCAGCAAGCTGACAGCGGTATTCCTCGGGTATACCGGACACCGGAAGCTCTCCCCGGGGGTCATAAACTAAATATGAGCCCCGGCTGGAACCACCATTTTTTATGTAGTTTTTGACTGCTTTTAGATACACATACTGAGCAATTAGAAGATCATAGTTTTTAAAAGCCTCACCAAGCTGTTCGGGCGAATTGATTTTCGTTTTTTTCCCTATTTGTTCCAGATCCATTCGGGCTTCATGAGCTGCCTGTTCAGCCTTGCTTAGTGACCGGATATGGGCGCCACAGCGGCTCATTCTTCGGCCCAGCCTTTTTCTCATCTCCCGGACAGTAAAAACATCCCCCGAATCAGATCCTGCTCCGGCACCATTCAAAAAAACGGATGCCAAATCAATTTTTTTCTGAACCTGGGGCCGAACAATAGAGCTAAACTCACTTTTATTTCTGGGCTCTCCTGTATAATTATGGTTAATATACTGGGCAGCCCGCATGCTGCCTACCTGTCCTGAATTAAGAGCACTGCCTCCCGGACGGTATATGCCATGGGTTCCATTAACCTCTCCCACCGGAAAAAAGTGGCTGAGATTACTCTCCCACCAGATATTACCGGACAGACCCCCATTATTGTGCTGGGCACAAACGGCAATCTCCAGATATTCCTCAGTAAGCTCAATACCGTGATCTCTGTATAGCTCAATTGCAGGTTGATTCATGTGCTGCAGCCGTTCAATAGGAGTCCCGAACAGAGCATCAGAATTTTCCAGATAATTATAGCTTTCCTCGCCCAGCAGTGAAAAATCCAGCTGCCCATCTTCAGCTGCCGGTTTCGGGTTTCTGGTAAAATCCAGCCACACTCTCCTGTTCTTATTTACAATTTCATTGTAGACCAGCACATCAATCAGTGATGATCCATAATCCTCAGTTTTTCGAGGATCAAAAGGCCACTGATAACCCTTAAGAAAAACAGCATCCAGCATACTGTTCGGATCTTCAAAATAATCCATCAAAAATTCCCGCTCATCACTTCCATCCTGTGCAGTAGAAACATATCGTGGCAGTACCTGCTGATAGGTGCCCGAAAGATTCCAGCGAAATTTAATAGAGGCTATCCCATACTGTGACTCGGTAAGGTTTTTGCCCTTGATTCCCGCTTCCAGAGCAGTACCGGTAGCCCCGGTCTGGCTTTCCGGATACACAGAAGTGGCATACATACCGGCCGGCCCACCGGTGGCAAAAATTACATTACACACATTAAACAGGATATATCTTTTCTCCGGATCATCAAGATGCTCCAGATTAAGAGCAAGCAGGCCGACCACTTCCTGCTTATGGGTTAATATGTCAATCACCTGGCAGCCATCAAAAATGTCTATTCTTTTGTTCTGGACCTTCTTTTCCAGCTTTTCGGTCATATATCTGGAAGTAAGTGGTCCGGCTGAAGTGGCTCGCTGACGGGGGTCATGATCGGTTTTATAACCTACAAATTCTCCAAATTTGTTATGAGGAAAGGGAACTCCTATATCCACCAGCCGATAAAAACACTGTGCTGACAGGGCTGCTTCCACCAGGGCCAGATCACCGTCCATACTGCCCCCTTCATAAAGAGTCCGGGCCATTTCCTGAACTGAATCCTGTTCATCACCGGCCAGAGTAAGTTTATAATAAGTCTGCTTATCAGAACCCGTATTCCGCGAAGTCCCTTTATTTATTCCTTCTGTTATCAGGGCCACATCCTCCTGGCCCCCTTCTATCAGCCGGTCTGCAGCATTGAGTCCTGCTGCACCACTGCCCACCACTGCCGTATTCAAAAAATAGGTTTCCAGATTCAGATTTGCAATCTTTATTGTACTTTTTTCCAACCCTATAACCTCCTTAAATGAAATCCACCATCAACATTTATTACCTCACCGGTTGAAAAATCGAATTTCCCGGAACAAAAAGCAGAAACTGCTTTTGCTATATCCTCAGGTTGACCCCATCTCTGGATCGGAGTAATTCCTTCGGCAATCAGTTTGTCATATTTATCCTTAACTCCACTGGTCATATCGGTATAGATAATACCCGGTCTAATTTCATAAACATTTATTCCCTCTTCTGCCAGCCGGTCGGCAAATAATTTGGTTATCATACTAACCCCGGCTTTAGAAATACAGTACTCTCCCCGGGAGGGGGAGGAAGTATAGGAAGATATAGACGCAATATTAATAATCCTGGGTTTAAACGAATTATCATCTCCAGCAGTTTCCCCATCCTGCTTAACCTGCTTAAGCATCAGATTGGCCACCCGCTGGGTCAAAAAGAAAGTTCCCTTCAGATTGATGTCCATAACAAAATCAAAACTTTCTTCTGTCATTTCCAGAACATCATTTCTTTCCCTGGGAGCCACTCCGGCATTATTTACCAGAACATCAATCCTTTTGTAATTCTGTACTACTTTTTGGCAGAACTTTTTTCGGTCCTCCGGTTTACTCAAATCACCCTGGAAATATAACACCTGGATGGACTGTTCCTGTAATTTTTGGATTTTATCCTGAACTTCCTTTTTATCCATGATGTCCATAACAGCCAGGTCATATCCATCTTCAGCAAGCTGGCGGGCTATTCCAAAACCAATACCTCTTGCTGCTCCGGTAATCAGAGCTGTTTTCTGGGCCATATTATATCACCTCTTCTTTATATTATATTTTATAATTGATTCTTAACACTATTCCTGTGCAAAAAATCATCAATTTCCCGGGCCGCCCGGGCACCTTCAAAAACGGCCTGTACAACAGTCCGTCCCCCATTTATGATATCTCCTCCGGCAAAAATACCGGGGACTGAAGTTTGGGTACCGGAATCCACAGTGTCTATAAGTCCCCCTTCTATTTTAATATTATGTCTGGTAAATATATCCCTCAGTTCCGGGGATAAGCTCTGGCCTACTGCCTCAACAACCAGATCAACCTTAAGTATCTGTTCTGTGCCTGGAACTACCTCCGGACTGCGCCGTCCATCTTCATCGGGCTCACCCAGTACAGTACGAACCATTTTTAATCCACTTAACCCCCCCTGCTCATTACTGAGATACTCCACCGGCTGCTGAAGAATAAGGAAGTGAACTCCTTTTTTTAGAGCATTATCTATCTCCACAGCCCAGGCCGGCATCTGCTGAAAAGAGCGCCTGTATATCAAATAAACGTCTCCTCTGGAGCCGGCTTTCACGGAAGCCTGAGAAGCGGCATCCAGGGCCGTATTCCCTCCACCTATAACAGCAATTTTATTCGGTAAATTGAAATCGGGATCATTTTTGATTTTTTGTAAAAAATCCAGGGCCTGGTAGACCCCTAAAGGTTTATCACCCTCCAGAGGCAGAGAAGTACTTTCCTTTAGACCCAGCCCCAGAAATACTGCTGCAAAATTATCCTGTATCTCGGAAAGAGAAAAGTCCTCTCCCAGCTGAT
The DNA here is from genome assembly GCA_003553225.1 of Halanaerobiaceae bacterium. Classification (GTDB taxonomy): domain Bacteria; phylum Bacillota; class Halanaerobiia; order Halanaerobiales; family Halarsenatibacteraceae; genus T1SED10-99. Next base: position 3,157 of record PWDW01000097.1, on the reverse strand, counting down.
GATTAAATTTCCAGGTTAATCTTTTTTCGGGGACTGTACCCATTATAGCCCTGATTTCATCGGCAAAAACATCCTTTTTAAGCCGTTCTTCCGGGATCACCTCTTCGGCCGTACCTCCCGGTCTTTTTCGGGCCTCAAACACAGTAACTTTATATCCTTTTTCCAGAAGCTCCGCTGCACAGGACAAACCGGCAGCTCCGGCTCCCAGAACTGCAATCTCTTCGTTTTTCAACCTTCCATTAACCTCAATTCCCGTCCAGCCTTCTTTTCGGGCTTTCTGACTTACATAACGCTGAATATCCTGAATGGGAACTTCTTTTTCTCCAATATTACGCTGCACACAGGCTCCTTCACACTGGGCTTCGGCAGGACATATATATGCACATACCTCAGGTAAATTATTGGTCATCCTGAGAATTGAATAAGCCTCCTTCTCTTTTCCGGCAGCTACAGCTTGAATAAAACCAGGTACATCAACTTCAGCCGGACACCCGCTCTGACAGCTGGCGGGAGCACAGTCCCGGCACAATTCAGCCAGGCTGGAGACATAATCTTTATTCTGCAGCCGACCGGCCCTGAAAATCGGGGCATAAATCTCACTATCCCGCACCGGACATCCGGCCTTGACCCCATCCCTCATCATCTGTGAACACGAAGAACAGCTGATACATATTTTGTCTTTATCGAGCTTACCCTGTTCTTTTAAATCTTTAACCAAATCCGGATAGGCAAAAAAGGCCCGTCCCAAACCGATAATATCCCCCCAGTCTTTTTCTTTCAGCCCGGCTGCAACCTGAGGTACAAACTGACGCAGCCAGGAAAGACCGGAAGCAACGGTGAGCACTTTATCGCCAACTGCCTGGTGAATCTTTCTGGTAATTTTCATGTTCTCAGCAATATTCTCCAGAGGATGTTCCTCAGGTATATAACCCCCCGCTATGTTAGAATCAAAAGGACGCTCCACATGAGGATTATAATAAGGGTTACCTACAGCAATATTAACCATCTTAACACCCAGAGCTGAAAGTTCCTCAATTAACCGGATCGGTTCCGTTAAATCAGGTTTCATGCTGCCATCTTCAGCCATACCAAAACCATAGGGGTAGGGAATAGCATCATATACATTCAGCCTGGTCCCCAGAATCAAATCTGGATTGTTTTGTTTGATTTTGCGGACTACTTCTTTTATAAAACGGGTTCTGTTCTCATAACTGCCCCCATATTTACTGTTCTTTCTGGTGTGAGCAGCTAAAATTTCATTTAACAAATAACCATGGCAGGCTTTTATATCAACCGCCTTAAATCCCGCTTCTGCAGCCAGCTCTGCCGCCCTGATGTATTTATCCTGAAGTTCATCCAGCTTTTGGTCTGAAATTAAAGGGTAATCTTCTGTTAGACCCTGATCATTGTCAAGAATTTCAGAATGCTGGGCTATTATCGGCTCCGGAAAACCATGTGGTTTTGAATAGCGTCCGGAATGAGTCAGCTGCAGGACCATCAGCGGCTCATGGGCCTCACCCATCGATTCGGCTGCCGCTTCTTTCACTTCCGTTCTCAATTTCTGCATACTGGACAATGTCCTTTCGGTCATCATCAGCTGGTGGGGATTGGCCTTACCCTCTTTTACTATGGAGGTGGCTTCCATCCACAGAAGTCCCGCTCCCCCGGCCGCAAATCTTTTATATCTTCGGTTAGTCAACCTGCCCGGTCGACCTTCTTCATCGGCATCACAGCCCTCCATAGGCTGAACAGCAAATGCATTGGGCAGTGAGAAGCCATTGACCTCAACCGGAGTAAATAACAAATCATAGTTTTGGGAAACAGGTAATTCTTGATTAAGTTCTTCAACTTTTTTCTCCAGCTCCTCCAGTGAGGTAAAATCAAATTTTTCATGACCTGAATTATATAAAAATTCCATTGATTATCTTCCTTTCTTACATTATGTTCTGCTTTATGGTCTGCTTTTTAAACCCTGGGCCATTCAATTGGGCTCATAATTTAACTGCCGGACAGCCTCCTGCACCCGGGCTGCAGTTTTATTATTTACCGGATGGTCACTATTATTAATCACCCGGGAAACTGTTGCTGGTGAAACACCTGCTTTGTGGCCACATCTTTAATAGAAATTTCTTCTGGTCTGGACATAACATTTACCACCCTACAAAAAGCTATAACTCTTGTTATAGCAATATGGAAAACATTTTTCTTATAACAGTAACAATATTAACACAATCAAATTTATTAAGCAATAAGTACTCCTTATATATAATAATGAAGTTTTATGTATTCAAAATAAACAATTTAAAATTTTTTCCGGGGAAACCGGTCGGGAAAAGAACTGTTTTAAGCTGCCTGGTGAATATGACCATGATTGTATTATTATTGCCAATCTGCAGGGAAAAATCGTGCCGAAGATTGAAAAACAGGGTTTTATAAGCTAAGATTCGGTATATCCGATAACAATATGCGATAATTACGGAGATGATTATGTGAAAAAGGCATAAAAAAACAAGGTTCTGAAAAATCTTTATCAATTCCCTGACCACTTACTAATCTGCTTTTTCAAATTGATTACCTGCAGTGCTTTCCTGGCCGCCTCCTTTATTTCCCTCCGACTTCCGTGAAATCCTTTTCTGAAGCGTTTTTAAGGCTTCAGTCCATTCATCCTGGTTGCCGAAATTCCATAAGATCTCTGGCAGTCAGTTCCACTTTCTGTGGTTTATCAATTTTACTTTCGCAGAACTTTCAAACCTGGTCAGTTCCTTTTAGGACCTCTCAGAACCTTGCATCTTTAATATACTATACAGAAAGACCAGATGCAAGTTCATAATTTTGCTATTATAGTAAAATAGATAACACAATCTTCACCTTTCATTAAAATACTATCTTTTTTATTACTTTTCTGAAAGTTATAAATAATTTTTCTTATTTCATCAATTATCTTATAGTAATCTACTCTATATTATAATAAATTGGATCACCTCCACTTCCGTTGCTGAAATATGAATATATATGCTGCTATTGATTAATTTACCAAATTCTAATTGAGCCAGCCTCGTCCTTGAATAAGGGCGGGGATGAATCAATTTCTTGACCTCACTACAAACATTTGTTTGCATCGTTGTATTAATTATGGTATAATATAGTAAATTAATAT
>PWDW01000038.1 GCA_003553225.1 Halanaerobiaceae bacterium | reverse complement strand
TTTTTTATGCAGAAATTAAAATTTTGAGGGGGACAAAAAAAGGTGAACAGATTACAGAAATATCAGTGGGGAATTATTTTTTTCCTGGCAGCTGTTTTAATGTTCAGTCAGGGTGGGCAGGCCGGTCTGGATGAATCAATGCGGGCCCTGGTCCAGGAGACCGGAGATGGTTTTCTGGGAGATTTTATGAGTTTTGCCTCCCGGACCGGAAACACGGATACAGCTCTTTTTGGACTGGCCGTTGTCCCCCACCGGGAGCTGAGAGATGATCTGCTGCTGGCCCTGGGTACCAGCCAGCTTATAACTGAATCGGTTAAAAGAATAACCGGCCGCACCAGGCCCAGAAGCGGTCATAATGAGTTTAGGCCTTTTTCCGGACATATGTCTTTTCCTTCCGGGCATGCCACCGGGGCTTTTGCCACGGCAACCGTGATTTCTTCCTATTACCCGGATTATGGAAAATATGCCTATCTCTGGGCCGGAATAATTGCTGTAAGCCGGATGTATGAAGATGCACACTGGTTTAGTGATGTGGTGGTGGGTTCAGCCGTGGGCCATCTTACGGCACGTAAGACTCTCCAGCTGGACTGGAGCTGGACCTGGTAGCTGTCAGGCAGAAAAATTTTATCTATCTGCCTGAAAAGAACTGCTTTCCATACTGGTAATTCTATTTTTGACCGGTATTAAGAGGACGGGAATAGGGGAATAGCGCACGACCCGGGAGGCGGTACTGCCTAAAATAAGTTCTCTGATACTTCCTTTTCCCCGGGTGGACATCATGATAATACCTGCCTCTTCTTCTTCAGCAATATTTATGATATTGCTGGAAGCAACACCCTGTCCGATTCTGATGCTCAGACAGCAGTTGATGTTGTGTTCTTCCAGGTCTGTTTTTATCTTTTCCAGCTCCGAACGGGCCTCCTTTTTGCTTTTTTGCAGCTCTTCCATACTGCTGCTGCTTTCTATTATGGAGACCAGAATAATCTCCTGGGCCGGAATATACATTTTTTTGATAAGCTCCAGCACTTTGCGGGCCGGTTCGGAAAAATCAATGGGCAGCATGATGCGGTTAAATTTTCTTTTACATACCAGCTCATATTCTCCATCTTTTTTTTGAAATTTTTCTATCAGCACCGGTTTTTTGACCCTCCGGATCACATTGTGGGTGGTGGAGCCCAGAAAAATCTGTTTGAGATATCCGGCCCCATGGGAGGCCATAAGGATAAGCGAAACATCTGGTCTTTCGGAGAGCTCATAGATCTTATCCGAGGGGATACCAACCGGGACCTTGACAATTGTTTTCATCCCCAGGCTGTTTTCAATCTCCTGTTTGATCCGCATCAGCTTTTTTTTGTTTTCTTTGACCAGCTGGTCGGTATTGAGGCCTTCTCTTGATATATCAACCGCATGAACCAGCATTACTTCATTTAATCCCATGTTTTTTAAGTCCAGTAAAGTTTCTGTTAGTTTAGCCGCCGCTTCGGAAAAATCGGTGGCCAGAAGTATTTTCCCCTCCAGCATAATTACCGCCCCCCGTATTTATAATTATTTTATCAATTTCAAAAAATGTAAATGACTGTATAGGACTGTATATTAATTATACTATTTAGAAAGCAATATTTCAATTTAAAATATTTAAAAAGTTGTTATATCAGTGATTGAATTTCATTTTTTTACATGTTATACTTAAAATCAATAAGTTTAAGATGAAAATAGAGGTTATTTTTACATATGTTATATTAGTTTTCTTTTTGTAAGTGGTGCAAATTATTTTTAAAATTAGCATAAAAAAGCAGGGGCAGGTGAAGGACTGTATGTTAAAACGGATGTTCGATCTATTTTGTTCACTGTTTCTTCTGGTCTGTCTGGCCCCGGTGCTGCTTTTGATTGCGGTGCTGATCAGAGTTGAGTCTTCGGGACCGGCCCTGCTGTGTCAGAAGAGAATGGGCCTAAATAAAAAACCTTTTACATGCTATAAATTCAGGACCATGAGGGAAGAGACCCCTGATCTGGCCACCAATGAACTTGATGATCGGGACCGTTATCTTACCGGACTGGGGGTTTATCTCCGGAAATACAGCCTGGATGAGCTGCCTCAGCTTTTTAATATTATTAAAGGTGATATGAGCCTGGTGGGTCCCCGGCCGGTAATTCTTCAGGAAAAACGGCTGATAAAAAAGAGAAAAGAGGAAGGTATTTACCGGCTGCGTCCCGGGGTCACCGGCTGGGCCCAGATTAATGGCCGGGATGAAGTGGGAGTTAAAAGAAAAGTAAAGCTGGATAAATATTACCTTAAAAACCGTTCTTTTTTTCTGGATCTCAAAATAATCTTTCGAACTGCCGGCTATGTTTTAAAAAGAGAAGGTGTTCTGGAACATAACAATGAGAGTCCTGAGCAAAAAGAGGGTCAGGAAAACAAGGTCTCCCGGGAGAAAAGCTAGTTTATTCTCCTTTTTTGGGTCCAAAGATAAAACCTTATTTTTGGCTCCCGGATGTTTGCAGATGGTTTTGTTGGGTGGTTGAGGTGATTGGTTAATTTATAAAAAGCATCTTATTGCTCTTATTTACTCTTAATTGCTCTGATTTAAATCTGTCTTTTATTTTATGGTTCTCCTCCATAACGGTTTGTACGTTTAAGTATATGTTGCTGTCAGCTGATATGAACATTTCGCTGCCCTCCATTTGATACGCATGGTTGGGCCGGCATTAGCGCATCGAGTGCGTCAAAGGACTCCATCCAGCATTGAGGGAAAGGATACGAATAACGAAATTTCTGTTTCACCTTTTGCTCGTCACGACTGCGACTCGCTCCAGATACCAGGACCTGGGGACCGTCGGAACTGATTTTTAACTTATATTAAATTGATTATGAGCTGTTTACAAGATAATGATCTGTTTATATCTTGAATCTGATTAAATTAAAGGATGATTAATGTGATACAAAAAGAGCAGAATATACCTTTAATGTCCCGGCTGCCCGGTGGTGGGCTGCTGATTCTGGTGATTTTTGTTACCGGTTATCTTCTGGTTAATCCCGCCGATGTGCCGGCTTTGCATACGGTACTGGGTTTGTTTTTTATCTATCTGGTGGGCATAGTTGATGACCTGTGGAGTCCGGGTCTGTTAGAAAAAACTTTATTACAGCTGGCCGCAGTAAGTTATCTGGCCTTTTTTGGTATTCGGGTGAGTTTTATTACCAATCCTATAGATGGATTTATCTACCTTAATGTCAGCAGTATCCCGCTGACCGTAATCTGGATTTTTTTGCTGGTTAACATGATAAATCTGCTGGAAGGTCTGGAGGGTCTTGCTGCTGATATACCGCTGATATCATCCTTTTTCATTTTGATTATTGCCTGGAATCTGGAGCGGCAGCTGACCGTCATCCTGGTGGTTCTGCTGCTGGGAGCTCTGGTGCTGATAAAAATTGCTGAACGGTATTTCAGCCGGGAGCTGAGTCTGGGCAGCTCGGGCAGTATGCTGGTGGGCAGTATTCTGGCAATTATCTCCATTTCCGGGGCTGTAAAGGGTATGGCTTTTTTCTCCCTGCTGCTGCCGGTGCTTCTTCTGGGGGCCCCACTGCTCAATGGACTGGTTGGTTTATGGCAGAAGGTCTCCCGTGAAAAATCCTCCCACCAGATTAGAAACCGGCTGCTGCATCATTTGCTGATAGACTGGGGTCTGACCCAGAGACAGTCCTGTTATATATTTTACGGTCTGAGTATGGTTTTTGGCCTCCTGGGGCTGCTGTTGGCCAATATGGCGGCAGCTCAGTCTGTAATCATTATGCTGGTTGTCTTTTTGTCCCTGGTGTTTGTGTTCCGCGAGCTGAGGCACAGCCAGGCAACTGGGGAACGGTTAAAAAATGTTAAACTGCTGAAAGATATACAGCTTAATCTCTATCAAATCCGGGATATAGTGCATTATAAAAAGGTTAATGGAGAACTGGAAGTGATCAATAGAGAGCTGGAAGCCATCCAGGAAGTGCTTTCCCGGAAAATACCGGCCTATCTTCAGAAGGCGGTTAACGGAGTTTCAGTCAGCCCCGAAGAGATGGAGCAGCAGGGGCCGGTAGACCAGCTGAACAGCATTATTCAGGCTCTGGAAGAGATTTTAACCTCTTACAGCCATGAGCAGGAGAATTTAAATTATATACTGCAGGATAATCAGAATGAGCTGGAGGAGATTGTTGAGTTTTTTGATGAAATTTATGAGAAGTTAAGATAATTATTGTATAATCCGGATCAAAGTTCAATGATAAAATTAATATGATTTTTATCATTATTATGGATGGACTATTAATTTGTTTTTTATCTAAAATGCTTCAAAAAAACTCCATCTGAACCTTTATTGAGATTCAGATGGAGATGAATTGAGATGGTTTTTTGTTAATGTTTTGGCCCCGGTTTCCGGGGGTTTTTCTTTACCGTTCGTTTTTTTATTTAAGTTATTGGATGTTTCAGGTCAGGTTTAAGTATATGCTGCAGTCAGCTGATATGAACATCTCGCTGTCCCTCCATTTTATTTTTAAGGTTGGGCCAGCATTAGCGCATCGAGCACGTCAAAAGGCTCCATCCTTGGATTGGAGAAAGAAGATGAACCGATAAACTGAAGTTTATAATAAGAAAAAATACAGTTTATAATCCGGCATGAGAGATCATAAATTAAGTCTAAAACCAGCATAAAAAATCAGATGAAGTTTCCGGGCCGGACTTGTTTAAAAATACGAAATTT
>PWDW01000223.1 GCA_003553225.1 Halanaerobiaceae bacterium | reverse complement strand
GGCCAGCTCATCATCCTTTTTATCCAGCGCTTTAATAGAATTCTGAAGCATACTTTCTGCTATTTCACTCATATCACTTAAATCATCAAAAAGTTCATCCCTTTTTTGTTCAAAAGCTTCCGCCATATATTTACTCAACCCCCTTAAAAAATATGATTAAACAACAGTGATAAAAATAATTCTATAAAGTCAATATATATAACCTATTCTTGAAAAAGAAATAAAAACCTGCCTGCTGCTAGAATAAATATCAATAATTTAAAAAAGCCCGAGGATCCCCGGGCTTTTTAAGATGTTTTATTGTTCCATAATCCGGCCCAGATCCCGAAAATCCTCTTTTAGTGAGGGATAAATGTTTCTGTATAACTCATAAAAATCATTATATTTTTTATGAGCTTCATAATCAGGGGTAACAGTATTTCGAACCTTGATAAAGTCACCTGCAGCTTCGGTAAAACTTTGATAAACCCCCACCCCCACACCGGCAATCAGAGCCGCACCAAAGGCCGGACCTTCTTCAATATTTAATAAACTAATCTCTTCTCCAAAAATATCTGCTAAGATAGAGCGCCAGACTTGACTTTTTGCCCCACCACCAATAGCTCTGATCTCATCAATTTCTATTCCTTTATCTTTTATAAGTTCCAGTGAATCCCGCATGGCAAAACCAACACCTTCCATTACACTGCGCGCAAAATGAGCCTGTTCATGCTGACCGGAGATACCAAAAAACACACCCCGGGCATCTCCATCTGCATGAGGAGTCCTCTCTCCGTAAAGATAGGGCAAGAATAATAAACCTTCACTGCCCACTTCTATCTCAGAAGCCTTCCGGTCAAGTTCCGTATAATCAAGAGCTTCTGCATACAGTTTTTCCTGCAGCCAGGAATAACACATACCAGCAGAAAGTACCACTCCCATCATATACCAGCTGTCAGGACGGGCATGGTTGAACAAATGAATTCGTCCTTTTTTATCTGCTGTCGGAGAATTTGTCTGAGCCAGAATAACTCCTGAAGTACCCACACTGGCCATAACTCGACCCTCTTTAACAATTCCACTTCCTACAGCACCACAGGCATTATCAGCCCCCCCGGCAATAACCGGTATCCCCTTTTCAATTCCGGTCTGCTGTGCAGCTTTGCCGCTAATTTCACCGGCTATATCAATGGAATCAAGAATTTCCGGTAAAATATTGGAATCAATTCCCAGCTTATCCAGAAGGCTCTGGGACCATTCTTTTTTTTCAACATCCAGTAAAATTGTTCCTGCAGCATCAGAAGCTTCTGTTTTAATCTCTCCTGTTAATTTATAGCGAATATAATCCTTAGGTAACAGAAGATGCCTTAACTTTTTATAATTTTCCGGTTCATTTTCCCGCAGCCACAGTACTTTAGGAGCTGTAAACCCTTCAAAAGCCTGGTTAGATACAAGTTCAATCAAACCCTCCAGACCCCCGGCCCGTTCATGTATTTCCGCACACTGCTTGCTGGTCCGAGAATCACTCCACAGGATGGCGGGACGTATTACTTCCCGATTCTTATCAAGAAAAACTGAACTGTGCATCTGTCCGGAAAGGCTTATACCCTTGAGTTCACCTTTTTTAACCTTTTTCTCTTCTAGAACCTCCCTGATTGCTTTTCTGGTAGCCCCCCACCAGTCCTCCGGGTTCTGTTCAGCCCATCCTGATTGTGGGGTGGATAGAGGATAAGAATAAGTAGTGCTGCCCACGACTTTACCCTCTACACTGATTAACAGGGCTTTAACTCCACTGGTCCCAATATCGAGGCCCAATAAATAATCCATGTCTCCAACCTCCTATATTTATAGACTTCTCATGATTATTCCAGTAAATATTGATTTATTTTTGCTTCCAGAAGCTCCTGGCATCCGGAACTATTTTCTATATCATCATTGTCCAGGGCATATGTGGCCAGTTCTTCCAGATCAGTATCACCATTCACAATTTTTTGCCCAATCTCTTCCTCATAATAACTGCTGTAGCGTTCTTCCACAAAATCTTCAAGAAAGCCATCCTGTAATATTTTATAAGCTGTTTTTAAACCACGGGCAAAAGTATCCATCCCGGCAATATGACCATAAAATAGATCCACCGGCTTAAAAGAAGCTCTTCTTACCTTGGCATCAAAATTTAAACCTCCACTGCCCAGACCATCATTTTTTAAAATTTCATACATACCCAGAGTTGTAGAATAAATATTGGTCGGGAACTGATCTGTATCCCAGCCCAGAAGTTTATCTCCCTGGTTGGCATCTACACTTCCCAGGGCATCATTAATCCGGGCTATATAAAGTTCATGCTGGAAATTATGTCCGGCCAGGGTAGCATGATTGGCTTCAATATTAAGCTTAAAATTATCCTTTAGATCATACTTTTCTAGAAAGCTAAGTACTGCTGCTGCATCAAAATCATATTGATGTTTGGTAGGTTCTTTGGGTTTGGGCTCTATTAAAAATTGTCCTTCAAATCCGATTTTTTCAGCATAATCAACAGCCATTTCAAAAAAACGGGCCAGGTTATCCTGCTCAAATTCCATATCGGTATTCAGCAGGGTTTCATAACCCTCTCTACCACCCCAGAAAACATAATTTTCACCACCCAGCTGATTGGTAATATCGAGTGCTTTTTTTACCTGGGCTGAAGCATAAGCAAATACATCAGCATTTGGGGCTGTTGCCGCTCCGTGTACAAAACGGGGATGAGTGAAAAGATTGGCCGTGCCCCACAGTAAATCTATTCCCGTTTCATCCATCAAATCACTTATAAGAGGAACAATTTGCTCCAGATTCTTATTTGTTTCCAGAAGAGTATCTCCCTCAGGAGCAATATCACGATCATGAAAACAGAAATAATCAACTCCCAGTTTTTCCATAAATTCAAAAGCGGCTTCTGCTCTGATCCTGGCTTTATCCAGGGGATCCATTATTTTATTCCATGGTCGCTGCATGGTTCCGGCCCCGAAAGGATCACTCCCATCCTCTGTAAAAGTATGCCAGTAAGCCACAGAAAAACGGAGATGGTCGGCCATTGTTTTGTTGCCCACAATCTCTTCGGGATTATAGTATTTAAAGGCCAGTGGATTCCCGGACTTAGCTCCTTCATATTCTATTTTAGAAACATCCTTGAAATATTCTTTCATTATATTCACTCCCTGCTCCATATTTTAGTTTTCCATTGATTCATCAAATGCTATATCAGAAGGTTTAAAATCTATATTTCTAACAAATTCCAGAGCTTCTTCAGCACCATAAACCCGATCCATGCCTGTATCTTCCCATTCAACTGAAAGTGGCCCTTCATAACCAATATCATTTAAATCACGAATTATCTCTTCAAAATCTACATCACCATGTCCCAGAGACCGGAAATTCCAGCCCCGGCGGCGGTCTCCAAAAGGTAAATGAGAACCCAAAATTCCAGCCTTACCATCCAGCTTTACGGCTGCATCTTTCATGTGAACATGATAAATACGTTCTGGAAACTCTTTGATCATTACTTCCGGAGTCATTCCCTGCCAGATAAGATGACTGGGATCAAAATTTATACCCAGAGTCTCTCTGTGTTCAAACACTTCAAAAAGCTTTTCTGTAGTATAAAAATCATAAGCTATTTCAGTTGGATGAACCTCCAGCGCAAATTTGACTCCCTGTTTGTCAAACTCATCAAAAATAGGTGACCAAATATCAACTATTTTCTGATAACCATCTTCAATCATCTGCTCAGTAGTCTGGGGGAATGAATAGAAAAACTTCCAGATAGGTGAACCCATAAATCCGGTTACCACTTCACAGCCCATATTGGCTGCTGTTTGAGGCACGAGTTTCAGCTGTTCAATACCCCACTGTCTGATCTTTTCAGGCTGCCCTGAAATTTCATCAGGAGCAAAATTATCCAGCCTTTCATCATATCTGTCCCCGGCACACTGTCCCGGCAGATGGGCTCCCAGGGCCCAGCACTTTAAATCATACTTCTTTAAAATTTCTTTTTTCTGTTTGATATATTCCTGATCCTTAGCTCCCTTTTCAATATCCATATGGCCACCCCAGCAGGCAATTTCCAGACCATCATATCCCATTTTACTGGCTTTCTCACAAATTTCTTCAAAAGAAAGGTCTGCCCACTGTCCTGTAAAAATAGTTACCGGCCTGCTCATTTTATTACCTCCCTGTGTTTTATTAATTATTTAAAAGACTCTCAATTCTCCTTTTGGACCAACCTGCTGATTAAATAGATTATTCTATGGAATCCATACTCATATAATGTTTTCTACATATAAATATAAACTCCTGCTGTAAATTTAAAACTAAATTGAAAGTGCTCACAAAAAATATTGATAAAATGTAATACTCATGTTAAGATTTAAGTATAACTTCTATCTAATAAAGCTAATAAATAATATTACTTTTGATTATAACTTTAATTTTTTCTCTGTCTATCAAGAATATTATATAAAAATTTATATTTTAATTCAATGAGGTGATAAAAATGCCTAATTACCGTTACCAGTGTATTAAATGTGAACATGATTTCCAAAAATTATTCTCTTCTCACAAAAAAGCAGCAGAAGAACTGGAATGCCCCGAATGTGGAGCTGCAGCCCGAAGAGTTTTTACAGTACCGAATATTTCCACACAGAGAAACAGTATTGACAAAAAATTTGCTGATGATCCACCTGAATATAGAGAAATGCACTATCATGAAAAACGAGGGGAATGGGATAAAGCAGCAAAAGCAGCTGAAGGGGTCAGTGATTTTGCAAAAAGAAAATTTGAACAAAAAGCCCG
>PWDW01000010.1 GCA_003553225.1 Halanaerobiaceae bacterium | reverse complement strand
GCCCAGGTACAAGTCAGATCTAGTCCTGATGAATCTTGGCAGGACGTGACACCTTGGGATAATCCTGTATCATCAACTATCGCTCCTTCTCACTATGAGGTCGACATATCAGAACATATAGGTCCTGAGACACAGGTGATCTTCGAATATTATGGTTCTACTTCAGAACTACAGGATTGGTTCGTCAACGATATAGTAATGGGAGAGAGAGTGGAAGATTACTCTGACGTGATCGAAGTAAATCTTGATGAAGACGAGACCATAACTACATTGTTTGAAGATTGGACACCATCTCAAGCAGGAGATTACATATTCAATGTTACAGCCATGCACCCAGACGAAACGGAGCCTGATTCAGCAACCCTTAAGCAATTCACTGAAGTCAGACCGATAATATACGATCTAGAGGCAACTTCCATCGATGAACCAGTCGATCCGATCTGGGGTGGAGAAGAGAATGATGTTGTTGGAACAGTGACAAACGTAGGAAACCAATACATCGAAGAAGCAGATGTGGATATGAGGATAGATCAGGTAATCTCTGACACGCCGATAGATGAAGACTTTTCGTCAGATCCAACAGAAAATGGCTGGGAAGTAGTAGACAAAGACGGTAATGACAATACCTGGGAATGGGACGAAACTTCAGAGTCTATGATTATCACTCCGGAGGACGATCTTGAAAACGATGTCTTATGGACAGAGATAGCTGACTGCACCGATGGAGAGTACAGAGTTATGTTGGAGTTCTTCTCAGATCATCGAGGTGTGAACGATCGAACCCTATTGATTTCGAACGACGGTGGAGAATCCTACCGCAGATTGACTTCAAACGTGACTGAAGGACCTCAAGAATTCGATATTACTCAATGGGCCGGTGAAGAAGAGGAAGTCATGATCGGCTGGGAATTCTTCTCAGAAAACGTTGGAGAAAATGACTACTGGGAGATCGACGATGTCAGTATAACTACAGAATATCTCGTACAGGAATATGTAGACGAAGTAACAATCGAAGAACTAGATGTTGAAGAGGAATCTCAGGTCAACTTCACTGATTGGGTACCTGGAGAATATCCAAGCGATTACATAATGACCATGACAACAGACCATCAGGAAGACGACAACATGGAGAACGTTGAGATATCTAGAAGAGTATTCGCAGATGAATATGAAGAACCAGTAATAATGGAAGATCCGAATCCATACGATGGTGAAGAGAATGTACATCATTCACCAGTTTTCAATATAACGGTCTACGATCCCAATGGATATGACATGGATGTGACATTCTATCTTTTCGATGAGGACGGAAACGAGATTGGAAATCAAACTCATGAAGAGGTAGTATCCGGTGAGTTAGCGACGACCCAATTCGTGCTGATCGAAACAGATTCTACTTTCGAATGGCATGTAGAAGTCGACGATGGAGTCAACACTGTAATATCTGACACATGGCAATTCCACACCTACGAACCTGAAGGACGATATGTCTCAGACTCTGCGGACATCAATACACAACCGCCCGAACAGGTCGAGAATCTAGAACTAGACTGGGACGCAGGACCATGGGACGTGACAGGAAACGAACTGACATGGGACGCTTCTCAAGATGATGGACAAGGAAACAATGATACAGAATATTATGCCGTATATCGAGCCGCAGATGAAGACGGTCCATGGGACGAAACAACCATGATAGATACGGTGGAGGCTGATGGTTCAGATCACTACAGTTATTTGGACGAGGGAATGGCTAACGATGGTGAACAATGGCATTATGTTGTCAGGGCTGTAGACAGAGTCGGCAATATGGATATGAATGAAGATTCAGTTCATGAAATGCCGCTGCCTGATGCATCAAATCCGACCCCAGATGACGGAGAATGGTTGGAAGGATTGGAACATGATCTTTCAGTTGACGTGACCAATCCGACTGAAGAACAGATGAACGTTGAGTTCTACGATGGAAATACCAATGAATTGATAGACTCCTTCGAGGTAGTAGAAGACGGTAGAATAGAAACGACTTGGGAGCTCGAAGAGACTAGGATGGCACAGGATAACTATTGGTATGTTCTAATAACCTATGATGGTTACAACATGGGTAGTATAAATCCAGAAGAATACACCTTAGATGTTAACACGATGGGACAGGGCACAGTCGATATAGAACCAGAGCAAGACTCGTACCTTGAGGGTACAGAAGTCGAATTGGAAGCCACGCCCGACTCGGGATGGACATTCCAAGAATGGACCGGTGATTACGAAGGAACAGAAAGTCAGATATCTATAGTGATGGAAGATGATTACGAGATAACTGCAAACTTCGAATACCTAGGTGATCTGGAAGGTGAATGGCGTTGGTTGTACGATGCAGATCATAGACCAGATGAAGCGGACAATGCTCTCAGTTCTGCTAATCCACAAGTTTGGTACGGTGGAATGATACTCGACCTATCAGATGACGTGGGTGGATACATTACTGATGTGGCTTACTTAGATTTCGATGCAACAGCCAATTATGTCCAAGCTCATGTAGCTGAAGATGATGGTGGTGCTCCAGGAGAATGGATCGCCTCCTCAGAAGAATACACACCAGTAGGCGGTGAAACTTGGGCTGAACTCGAACTCACAGACGATGTATCTATACAAAATCCAGGAGACTATTGGATCGTTATAGAGATTGATGATCCATCTGAAGATGATCTCTTCCCGTTCGGAACCATAGATCCCGATGTACAAGACGGTCAATGGATCAACTTTGATGATCCTCATGACGCTGGTGATTGGGATGAGATGACAGACCTTGGAATAAACACTGCATGGGGTCTAGAAGCCTATGTTGAGTCTCCAGTAGATGACAACGAAAGTGAAGCGATCACAACTGATCATGGACTTACAGGAAACGAAGTTGAGGTAGCAGTAGTTGATCCTGATAACTATCACGACTATGAGATCCAATACAAGCTTGAGGATTACCTACCTGAAGGGGAATATAACGTTGACACTCTATGGAACGAGGATGATGTACATTGGCAAGAATGGTTGATCGATGAGATGGATAATTATGACGTTTTCGTTATCCAGCGATTCGAGTATACCAATGAAGATTCGGAAGCTGCGGCGGCAGACTTCCTAGATGAACTTCAAGACGGACAGGGTGTTGTGTACCTAGATACTCATGTCGGTGGCACTCAGCAGGCTTACTCCGATGGTGTAACCAGACTGCACGAAGTCAGAGGTGATCCAGTTACGCATGACTCTTCGGCTACAGGTACCAGTCCACCGCAATACTTGGATATATGGGAAGACCATCCTATATTCGAGGATGTAGGTGAAGCAGGAGATGAAGTATTGATGTTCGACGGAACTACCAACTGGGGATCATGGTTCGATGATTACAGTGGAGAGATATTGGCCGAAAAGGACTATGGAGGAGGATATGCAGGTCCTGCTGTAGGTGTATGCGACGAGAAAAACGAAGTGTTACTACCTGCTAAGGGCATCGGTTTCTTCGGAAACGCCGACGATACTGGCTGGACGGAAGAGGCTAACCAGATGTTCGCGAACGCCGTTGATTATGTCGCGGATCCGACGCCAGAACAGATAGGTTGGCACTTCCACATCGAAGATGATATGGATCCACATGCGGAATTCACAATCGATGAGGAACTAGAATATTACCAGGGAGATACGATCACTTTGAACGCAACACACTCTTACAATCCGCCATCAGAGAACACAGGAATTGAAAATTACACATGGGATATCGAAGATCCATACGGTGAGATGTATCACTTCTACGAACCTATAGTCGAAAAGCCCCTAGAATACGCTCTTTATTACGACATAACGTTAACGGTAACTGACGCATATGGTAATTCCGCCCAAGCGTGGGATGAAATCTATGCTATCGATACTGAGGACCCAGTAGCAGATGCTGGAACTTCGAGTCAAACAAGGGTTGGAGTAGAGCACACGTTAGAGTGTTTCTCTACGGATAACGTAGGAGTAGTTGAACGTGAATGGGTTATAGAAGGTACCTCAGGAAATGCCGAGGGATACGAGGATACTTTAACTGTAGAAGAAGAGACAGTAGATTACGTCTTCCAATATGAAGGATCATACGAGGTAACATTGACAGCTAGCGACGAGATGGGCAACAACGATTCGGACCAAATAACCGTCTTTGTAAATCCGCCTGTTGACGCTTTCGATATAGTTACACCGGCAGAGGACTACCAGACAATCGAAGAGGATACTGTACTAGTAGAATGGCAAGGTCATGAATACATGGAAGACATAGTTTACGAGATAAGAATAAACTACGGTGATTGGGATACTGTAGGGAGTGATACGGACTATACATTTGTTGGACTAGACGACGGAACACATGTTGTACAGGTTAGAGCCTTCGATGCCGATGGAAACAGCTATACCCAAACAAGGATTTTCGAGGTCGACACCATGGATGAAGAGATCGAGATAATCTCTCCTGAGAATGGTGTGGAAAGTATGACCTTCGAAGATGAATTTACGATAACCGGTCAAACAGATCCAGAACTAGACGTTTATATAAACGGTGAAAGTGTACCTGTTGATGATGCAGGAGGATTCGAATATACGACAACTTTGATAGATGGACAGAACGTATTCAGAGTTACGGCGGAGAACGAAGATGAGGTAGTTGCTGAAACCACTGTCTACGCATTGTACATGCCAGATATACCTGAATTGTACGATGAAATAGACGAGCTCAATTCCGAGATGGAACAACTTGACGAAGATATCTCCGACTTGAATCAACT
>PWDW01000251.1 GCA_003553225.1 Halanaerobiaceae bacterium | reverse complement strand
CCCCAGGAAAGAATCTTTCGTCCCAGCGCCTGGCAGGCCTTTGGCTCAATGGACCAGCAGGGAGCAGATTATCGGGCCTGTGATAATTTTGGGCCGCTTTATGGTTGATAGCATCTTGAGTATGAACAGAAAAAACAACGATCTGGCCGGAAAGTTGCAAATAAGAAATTACGGCAGGGCTGGAAACAGCTCTGCCTTTATCTTTATGATATTAATTATCTTAAATCCAGTTTTGCTGCATAGAAATATATGGAAAATATATATGAAGAATACGATTTTCCCAGAAATAATTTGACAAAACAAAGTTATTATAATATTATTAATGTGAATTAGTTCTTAAAACACTTATAAAAAGAATTAAAAAATGTTTGCTGGTATTAAATTAAAAAGTTTAAGATGGTGAATATGAAAATGAGGAATGAACATCTCAGGAAAACCTTTATTAATATTCAAAGGAGTGCTCCCATCACCAGAAAAGCTCTGGCCAGGAGCACCGGTCAGAGTGTTGCAACTATCTCGAATCACGCCAATATACTTATAGACCAGGACCTTGTGTATGAAGAAGATAAAGGAAAATCAACAGGCGGACGAAGACCGGTTTTTTTAAACATCAATTCTCAGAAAAAAGCTATTTTTACAGTAGATATAAGGGTGGAGGGAATAGCTGCTTTAAATTTATATGATTTAAGTTTGCAGCAGATAAGCGAAAAAAACATAAAAATTGAACCAGATAGTTGTGAAAGAACTTTACATAAAATTTCTCAAGTAATAGAACCACTTTTATTTGATAACGACTTTTCAATTGAAAAATTGCTGGGGATAGGGGTTAGTGTTCCTGGCATTGTTGACAGGAAAAATGAAAGGCTAATATTTGCTCCAAATCTGAAATGGTCGGGAGCAAATATAACAGAATATTTACAGAAAAAGATAAAGACAAGTGTTTTTGTTGAGAATGATGCTAACTGTGCCGTAGTTGGAGAACATATAGAAGCTTTTTCAGAGAAAGACAACTTGATTTATGTCCTCATCAAGGAAGGTATTGGCGGGGGCATTATTATTCAAAATACTTTATATAGAGGTTCAGATGGAAATGCAGGAGATTTTGGTCATATGATGATGGATTCATCTTCGGCGGCAAAGACTTGTTATTGCGGGGATAAAGGCTGCTGGGAAACTATAGCTTCAGAAAGGTATCTGCTTGAAGAATGCAGAAAGGCGTTAGATAATCAGTCCTTAACCAAAGCCCAATTATATGAACTGGGCAGAAAAAATCAGAAAATTAACTCTGTTATCAGTGAAACAGGTTATAATATCGGAGTAGGCCTGGCCAGTATTATTTCGGCATATAATCCAGGATTAATTGTTATTGGCGGGGGGATAGTAGAAGTCAGGAACATAATCCAGAGCGAAATAAAATCAGCCTTAAATAAGAGAATTACCGATACTATTCTGGAGGAACTGGAAATTAGGTTTTCCCGGTTAGCTGATAGTGGTATTTCGATTGGTTTGGCCCATCTAGTATTTGAAAAATATTTTGAAATCTAGCAAAATACTGTTTGAGTAGTTTTTGAGTTTTTATTAGTCAGCACACCATAGATGATAAATATTAAGGACAAATATAATTAGACATGAAAATCAAAGATTAAAATGAAACTTACTATATTGGTTTATTTGAAAAAGCTTATACTTCTATTAAGTGCTTTAAAATTATTTGTCGAGAAAACCTGTATCAGGGAGGTGATTTGAAAAACCTATAATTTATTTTTATGAGATAATCATACTGGAATTGACAGCAGAAGATTTATTTTCTTTCAAAAACTAAAAACATGGAGGCAAAATAATGAAAACTAAAATTTCTCTGGCTTTAATTACAGTTCTTGTTTTTACAATGGCTTTTGTTGGCTTCACCGGGCAGGCTCAGGCTGAAGAAGACTATCTTTATATTCAAGTATCAATGTTAAGCGCACTTGATTATTTTTATGACCACCAGATGGGATTAGAAGTTGCCGGGGAACATATGGGTGTAGAAACAAGATATATGGGCCCCTCAGATGATAATCTGGCAGCCATGGCAGATACACTGGAAGAAGCAATTGCAATGAATCCAGATGGCATCCTGGTTGTTGGTTTTGATGAAATGTTAAACCCTATTGTTAACGATGCTGTAGAACAGGGAATTCCCGTGGTTACTCTTGATTCTGACCTTCCCAATTCAGATAGAATAGCCTTTGTTGGCACCGGCAATTTTGAAGCCGGCTATATGGGTGGTCAGGAAATGGCAAATCTTTTAGATGGAGAAGGCCAGATAGGTTTGCTTACCCGTCCAGGACAGCCTAATCTGGAAGAAAGAGTCGATGGGTACAAAGCTGCTCTGGAAGAGTATGATATTGAAATAGTTCAAATTGCCAATACCGAAAGCGATGAAGTCGTTGCAGCCAGCGCTGCCTCCTCTATTTTAGAAAGGTTTCCCAATCTTGATGGCATTGCCTGTGTAGAAGCTGCCGGTGGAGTTGGAGCAGCAACTGCAGTAATGGAAGCAGGCAGAATAGGGGAAGTAATTATAATATCCATGGACAGAGATGAAGAGACATTAAGCTATATAGAACAGGGAGTTATAACAGCATCAATCGCTCAGCAAACAGCTCTCATGCCTTATTACGGCCTGCAGCTGATGCACAACTTAAATACCGGAAATGTACCTGAGATTTCTTCTGACAACGCAGCTGCTGGAATAACCGGCACACCCGTTGAAATAGACACAGGTGTTGTTCTGGTTGATGAAACTAATTACCAGTATTTCCAGCGCGACTAGATAGATCATAAGATTTATAAGCTACATCTGCAGGGGAGAGGATTCTCCCCTGCTTTTTTCAAAAAGGAGAAATTTACTACCTGAAGGAGCTGTAACTATGAGTAATGGTAAAGAAGAAGCAGGCAGCCAGGAGCTGATTCTGGAAGCTGAAAATGTAAGTAAAGCTTATCCCGGAGTTCAGGCTCTTGATGCGGTTAAAATAAATTTAAAGAAAGCAGAAATTCATGGTCTTGTTGGTGAAAATGGAGCGGGGAAAAGCACATTAATTCATATATTTGGGGGCATTTGCACCCCTGATTCCTGCAAAATCTTTATCAAGGGGAAAAGAGTTGAGGAATTTAAACCTCATAAAGCTTCAGAATACGGGATTGGTGTAGTTTTTCAGGAGCTATCTCTGGTGAATAATATGTCAATTGCTGAAAATATTTTTGTTAACAGACAGCCAGTTAACAAATTTGGCTTTATCGATAAAAAGAAATTAAATAAAAGGACGGAAGAACTGCTGGACATTTTTGATTTGAAATTTGATCCTGATACAAAGGTAGGCAGTCTCAGCACAGGTGACAGGCAGTTGATCGAAATTTTAAAGGCACTCTCCAAAGACCCGGAAGTTTTGATTCTGGATGAACCTACTTCTTCATTGAGCCGGGGAGAAATAGATCGATTATTTAATTTACTGCTGAAATTAAAAGATGAAGGAATGGCAATTATATATATATCTCATCGCTTACAGGAAGTCTTTGATATTTGTGACAGAGTTTCAGTTTTAAGAGATGGAAAATATGTGGGGACAGAAGACGTTGAAAATGTTAATGAAAATGACCTGGTCAAAATGATGGTTGGCAAAGAGTTGGACAGTTTTTATGCCTCTGAGGAAAAAGAAATTGGCGAAAAATACTTTGAAATTAAAAACTTTTCCGGTCCTGATTTTAATGATATTAATATTTCTCTTTTTAAGGGTGAAATTTTAGGGGTTTTTGGCCTGGTTGGTTCTGGCAGAACAGAGCTGGCTGAAGCTATTTTTGGAATAGGCAAAAAGAGGGAAGGGGAAATTATTCTCAATGGGGAAAGTCTAAAAATTAATAAACCGATTCAAGCTATGAGAAATGGCATTTCCTACCTTACAGAGGACAGACACAGCAAAGGTTTATTATTAAATATGAATATCAAAGAAAATCTGGTTTCTTCAGTATTGAGAAATTTTGCCCGGGGCAGCCTGGGTTTAATGCAGGATAAAAAAATAGGAGAGTTCAGCAGAGAAATTGTTAAAAAATATAATATAGTCACACCCACTATTGAAAAAAAGGTTAGAAATCTCTCCGGGGGAAACCAGCAAAAAGTGCTCCTTGGCAAATGGGTTGGTACTGATCCCGAAGTTTTGATTGTTGATGAGCCGACCAGAGGAGTCGATGTTGGGGCAAAACAGGAAATTTACCGGTACTTAAATGAAATTTCAGATCGGGGAATAGGGATAATATTAATTTCCTCTGACCTGCCTGAGGTTATTAATATCAGTGATCGAATTTTGGTAATGAGAGAGGGAGAAATTGCTGGATGTGTTCCTAAAAATGAAGCCACCAAGGAAAATATACTGGCTTATGCTGCGGGAGCTACTAATTCAGGAGGGAATAATCGAGATGAAAAATGAAAATAAGGAACTGAGTTTAGTTAAAAAAATAATTAACATGCGAGAATTTATGATAGTTTTTATTATCTTAATAATTGGGGTGTTCATGACCTTTGCCTCACCACATTTTTTAACTGCTGGTAATATGAGGGCTTTATTTTTAAGAGTTTCAATTGCCTCAATACTGGCTATCGGAATGACTATTTTACTGACCTCCGGTGATTTTGATCTTTCTGTCGGGTCAGTTCTGGCTTTTTCCGGAGCAATTGTAGCAATTTCTCTAACTTCGGGGGTCCCGCTTCCTTTTGCAATATTATTTGCTCTGGCAGCCGGGACATTTATAGGGTTATTAAACGGTGTGATAGTTGCTAAAATTGGCATCAACCCTTTTATCACAACTCTGGCAACTATGATGGCTGT
>PWDW01000107.1 GCA_003553225.1 Halanaerobiaceae bacterium | reverse complement strand
TTTTCTCTGAAAGCACTTTCATAACCCAGGACGAGGAAGACATGCTTATAGAGAGCACGAGAAGTTTTATAAGAGGAGAAAACCAAACAAATGAACAGGACCGAGGTGGCGAAAATGACGACGACAGCTCTTAATCCCTGGATAATAGGTACTCTTACCGCTGTCATAGTGGGTATTTTTGTTGCCCTTCTTGGTCTGTAGTTAAACGAAGCCGTTTATGGGGTAATATGGGGCCTTATAATTCGTATAAAGGTAAGGAAGAGGGTGTAGGCATAAGCAAGATAGATATAGCAATCATCTGGATAGTTTTATTCCTTCTAATCTATCCCTTTATCACAAGAGCACTGGCTGATGTGGATCTCGACCCCGAATTCAACGAAACCGGTGAGATTGCCCCGGGTATGCGCGAGCAGGTGGGTATAGCCTCGGAAGTAAACGTCGTGTTGAGGAGAAGTACCTTTTTCGGCTATAGGACCGTACGCGAGGGCGAGTCTATGTACCTGTATGGTATCTACGTGCTTCCCGATGAAGTACTTGGATACAGCTTCAGGGATCTGTGGATACATCATATCATTATCTACACATCGATTCTATGCCTGATTGCTCTGCTTGTGAAAAGATTCATGACCCTGGGGAAGGAGGTGAATATAACATGGAAATAAAACTCAAACCGACCCTTAAACTGGTACTGAAGGAACTGGGTATAGCAGCCGTGCTTGCCACGGTTTCCTGGCTTTTCCTGGCCGGAAACTTCGGCACAGTCTTTGTACTTACCCTACTGATACGTTACTACATGAAAAATAGTTCAGAGGAGAGGGTCATAGTTGCGAAACAGACCCCAGCAGGGACCGAAGCAGAGGACAGGGACTGATAACCCATAACTTTCAAATATAGCACATAAATAGTACATAATTTTTTAAATAACGGAGGTGAAATTAGAAGTATGTCAAAGAAAGTTATTGCATTGCTTTTTGCAGTTGGCTTAATAGCCGCTGGCGCGATAGCAATCGACGGAGATGCTGTAGATATCTCTCTGACGGAGGAGGACTCCCTGGCAAACGTTCAGATAGACCCAGGGCATGTCAGAATCTACAAGAACGGAGAGCTCGTAGCAGAGCAAAACAACGTCCTGATGCGAGGCCACGAAGCAATAGCCGAACAGATTGCAAGTGGAGATTCCTACGCATGGAATCAAATCACACTAGGTAGTGGTGAAGCACCAGGTGAAGGTGACTCGACCCTTGACAGTGAATACGAAGGTGATGGTCTTGAGCCGGCCGAAGCCGATATAACCATGACCGATCCTCATGGTGACGGCACCAACGCAGGTTGGGAACTAGTGAACACGTTCACATACACAGGTGACGATCCTACGATAGTCAACACAACGGCACAGTATTCACCCGATGCTCCAGGAGATTACAATTACTTCGCTGGAACTGCATTCGACAGGGACATCGAGCTACATACAGACGACGAGCTTACTGTTGAGTGGATCAATGAGGTTCAGGAAGCCAGTTAAAATTAAGGACATTGGTGGTTTAGAAACTTCGTTTCGCGTCGGCCTTGATGCAGTCGCAGAAAGGCCCGAAACCCTTTTTTCTTATTCTAATTTGTTTTAACTTCCGTAATTTTCCCCTTTTTTGTGTCGTGGCGTACAAACTTTTTAAAGTTCTGCAGCTATTATCTTACATAATGGAGATAGAGTGTCAGAAGTGCGGCTACGAATGGGATACAGGTTCTGATATGATGATGGTTACCTGTCCCAGCTGTGCAAGGAAGACACCCAGGGAAGAGAACCTTACATTTAATTCTAGACCGGACAAACCTTCTTTGGATACACAGTTTTTCACTCCAACAAAGCTTATGGCACTGATTTTCATCGGGATTCTGGTATTGGCAACAGGCTTTATAGTTACGAACGGTCCCGTTGCAGAGGAGAGGGCGGGGGATGATGACGGAGCTATGATGGCTAGCATGCAGATAGTTCCACAGGTGAACGTCC
This sequence comes from Halanaerobiaceae bacterium, assembly GCA_003553225.1. GTDB lineage: Bacteria > Bacillota > Halanaerobiia > Halanaerobiales > Halarsenatibacteraceae > T1SED10-99. Next base: position 2,867 of record PWDW01000107.1, on the reverse strand, counting down.
TGAAGAACGGCGAAGAGATGGGTAGCGAGGAACTTTCTGAGGAAAACGTCGACAACTGAATATGGACTTCTCTTCTTGTTTCACTTTCTGAAACTAGTTATCACAATGCTTCAGGCCTACTACTACTATGTGTATTTAAACACCATTGATTTTAGTAAATGACAGTCAAGGCCCCTATTTCAACCAAAAACTTCCTGAACCCAAAACCTGTCCCGGGACACCCCCATGAAACGAAGATCGGAGTCAGTGGTACTAAATATATCCTTAGTTTTTGTTATTTCCTTTGCTCTCATTTCCACCTCCGCCCAGGCCTACACGGAGACGTATACCTTTACGGGAGAAGTGATAACGGAAGACGTGTCCGATTATGGCGAGATAGAGGTCGTTATGTACGGTGCAGGCGGTGGTGATCATGAGGACAGAGGGGTATCAGGAGGCAGCGGTGGATACATTGAGGCGACCTTGGACGTGTCGGATATCGACCAGATAGAGATCTGGGTAGGTGGAGCTGGGGAGGATGGGGACGCTGAAGAAGGTGTCGGCGGTTGGGGTAGATCACATGGTGGTGATGCTGGTAATAGAGACGGCAGCGGTGGAGGCTCGACGGAAATAACTGCTGAGGACGAAGAAGTCTTTTTAATAGCCGCAGACGGAGGTGGGGGAGCTTATGGTGACCATCCGGCACAATCTGAGGGGGGAGGTGGTGGTGGAGCAGGCGGTGCTGGCAGCGGTGCCGGGGAGGATGGTGGAGACCCGGTCCATCCAAGAGAAGAAGGTTATGGCGGTAATGCGGGTCAAACTCAAGGTGAGGACGGCGGTGACGGGGGCCAGGGGGTAAATGAAGGTTACTTGATAGAACTGGATCAAGAAACAACAGGTGGAGGCTCCGGAAGCGAAGAAGATGGGGAAATTACAATAACTTATCACGAGGTGGAAGAGCCTTTTTTCAACGTAACCGTTTTTGATACAAACAGTCCGGTTAACGAGGGCGAAAACCTTTCTGTAACTGCAGAGGTTCATAACACCGGCGACGAGGAAGGTACACAGGATATTGAACTGCTTGACTTCCAAGGGACAGAGGTAGACACATACCAAGGGCTTACCCTCGGAGCCGATGAATCAGAGGAGATCGAACTTGTATGGGAAACAGAAGATGATGATTCCGGAACGCATGATATAACAGTCCAGAGCGACGATGACAGTGACACCGAGGAGGTCACGATAAATCCTACAGAACTCACTGTCCAGACGAACGAGGCCACGGACATAACCCATGACTCTGCAACTCTGCACGGAGACCTTATCGAGCTGGAGGGCTACAACAATGCGATCGTTTTCTTCAGTTATAGAGAAGACGGAACAGAAACGTGGACAAACACTTCCGAACAGACTTTAACCGAAACAGGGTCCTTCAACGAAACCGAGACGGGTCTGGACGACAACACGACCTACGAGTTCAAGGCAGTTGCGGAAGCAAACGACGACAGCGACGAGGGTGATGTACTGACCTTTACCACGGGTTTCTACGAGGTTGTCACCCAAGGACTTTTGGCAGCGGACACCACGGACGACCTCTATTCGGGCGAGAGGTTCAGCCTCCAGGGAATCGGTCTCGTCGAAACCACGGACGATGCCTTTTCTATCTGGGAGGTGCACGACCAGACCGTGAGGGCTGTGGAAGGGTTCGGCACAAGGGCTGATATATTCAGAGAAGGTATACAGGGCGTAGGAGCTATCGTTGGTGAATCATCTGCACCGGCCTTTGACGAAGTCACGGACCAGTTTCTAGGAATCTTCGACGAGTTTGAGACAAGGCTGAGTATAGTCAGGGAGAGGGCACAGGAAGTGGGTATGGCCGATAGCATTGTCGAAATATTTCTATCCTCCGGGATCCGGCACCAGATCATCGATATGAGAGACAGTTTTGGTGTCACCGGAGCATTTTTCAGAGACGAAGCCCAGGAGATAGGGTCGGTGAACTATGTTATTGAAAACGTTGGTATAGAGTTGGTAGTGGAGCAGGTTGCGGGCTTAATCGAGGATTTTAACGCGAGGACAAACTTTCTACAGGACGCCTTCCAAGGTATAGAAATACTTGACCTATCTGTGTTTGATGCGCCATTCATCAGAGAAAGACTGGTCCAGAATGTAGGAGTTGCCGACAGTTTTGATTCTTCCGTTGGCTTGATGAGAGATAGATCACAGGAAGTAGGAATGTATCTTCACGGGGCCTATAGATTTATCTTACGGGAAAGTCCTCGGCAGGCAGTCGGCGTTATCGGTGATTCATTTGATAGTTTTAATCCCCGAAAACTACAGGAACAGATCATAGGTTTCAGAGGCCAGATCGATACTAGGATAGATATCACAAGAAGTAGATTTGTAAATGTAGAGGCGGTTGGTTTTTTAGAGGATAGCCTAAGTTCTTTGATAATCAGGAGTCAGGCAGTGGATCTTTCAGGTTTTCTTGAGGACACCATAGCTCTTTCGAGGACAAGAACGCAGTATTTTTCAGCTGCGGAAAGAGTTTCGGATATATTCAGTTCCAATAGAATTCTTGAACAGGGGATTGTTTTCGTTGATAATATAAAATCAAGGACGGGCGTTATCCAAGAAATGTTCCAGGGGATTGTTGTTTTGGATGATTTCCTTGAATCTTTCAGACCGGGTGTCGTTGAAGGTCAGATAACCGGTCTAGCCGACGATTTTGGCTTAACAGGCTTTTTCGTAAGGGACGTTTCACAGGATCTTTTTTTGATGGAAAACCAATTTGAAACCACCCTTCGGCTGGAAGTTCAAGAACAGTTCCTCGGTCTTGTCGGGGATTTCAATGAGAGAATCAGTTTTGTTCGTACTAATATACAGGG
>PWDW01000007.1 GCA_003553225.1 Halanaerobiaceae bacterium | reverse complement strand
AGCTGATACAAACATAAATATAGGACAGATGATTACCCATTGTATATCCTTAGAGGATTTACCGGATATTTTGGGAGATGATAATATATTTAAAAATAATATGAAAATTCAGGTTCAATATGGATAATGTTATTTGGATTGGAATGAATGGAAATATCATTGGATTTATTTAAAAATTCATGCAGCATGAAAAAATAAGGAGGTGATTTATTTAATAAATTTGATGTTTTGAAAATTTGGGAAATAATTTGTAGGCATTGGAAGCAGCTGACCAGACTAATTATTAAAAAAACAGGGAGGTTTCAAAATGTTAAGAAAAAAAACACTATCAATTGGTTTAGCATGTTCTTTTTTGATGTTGTTTTTGATGGTTTCTTTTGCTGCTGCAAACGAGCTAGAAGACTTTTATATGTATGATGAACTGGATGAAATTGAAGTAATTGAAAATTTACAGCAGGTAGTGGCTGATGATCCAGTTCCAATTGCAGTTGATGTAGATGAACCAGTTGATGTAGCTTTGATCTTTCCAGCACTGGATTTATCTGATTCTTGGGCCCGTGGTTATGAAGGTTTTGTAGCCAGGATGGATGAACTGGAGATTCCTTATCGTTTGTCTACCATGGGATCAGGTCATGCTGAGCATGATGTCCAGCGTTCTCACCTGGAAACAGCGCTGTTTCAGGAATATGATTATGTAATCGTTGGTCCTACTGAACTATATGTTCAGCAAGGAGCAATTGAAGACCTGATTGCTGAACCCGGAATTGAAGTAATTGTCTGGAACTATTCTACTCCTCTTAAAGAATGGGGGGAAAGCAGGGAAGAAGGCCAACCATTATGTTGGGTTGGATTTGACCACCTGCTTGGTGCCAGGATGCTTGGTGATTATATAGTAGAAAATTATGATTCTAATAAAAAAGTAGCCATGATGTACGGTGTTCCGGGTTCCACCACAGCAATGCGGGGTTATGAAGCCAAACAAATCATGGAAGATTATGGCATGGAAATAGTTTATGAACACTATGCCCACTGGGATAGAGAATTAGCATATGAAGCTACAATGAATTTGATGGCAGGTTATGATGTTGATAAAATTCATTCAATTAGCACAGCTATGACCGGAGGTATTGTATCCGCCCTCAGAGAACTAGGATATGAACCAGGTGAAATTATTGTTAATGGCTGGGGTGGAGGTTCTGAAGAGCAGGAATACCTGGCAACTGATGAAATCGAATATACAGTACTAAGAAATCAGGATGACTGGGGTGTAGTATTAGCAGAAATAATCAAGTATGATCTGGAAGGCCGTCAGAATGAAATTCCTATTGCCTTTTCTGGTGAAATGAGGGTAGTAGATCATAATATGGATGAAGCTGAAATTGAAAAGATTCTCGAACATGCATTTCGCTACAGTAAAGAAGAACTGGGTATGTTCTAAAAAGAAAAACATTAAATTCTATTTAAAATAGGGGAGAGGTGTTCACCTCTCCCCTGAAATATAAAACAGGGAGGAATAAATAATGAGTGAAAACGCCCCCTTGATTGAAATGAAGGGAATAGTAAAAAGGTTTGGTGCTCTTACTGCAGTTGATCATGTTGATTTAAAGATTGAATCTGGAGAAGTTATGGCTCTGGTGGGAGAAAATGCGGCCGGTAAATCCACTCTAATAAAAGTTTTGACCGGTATTTATGAAATGGATGCTGGTGAAATATTTTACAAAGGAAAAAAAGTTGATATTAACTGTCGGGATGATTCAAAACAGCTTGGAATAGAAGCAGTTTATCAAAATCTGGCTCTGGTAGAACAGCTTGATGTACCCGGGAATTTGTTTTTGGGCAAAGAACCGAAAAAGAAAATTTTTGGTGGATTAATAACATTAATTGATAATAAAAAAATGGCTGAAGAGAGCAAAAAAATCCTGAAAGAAAAAATGGGTATGGAAATTGAGAACTTTAATGATCCAATAACTAACCACTCGGGAGGTCAGCAGCAGTCAATAGCTATCGGCCGGGCTATAGCTTCTGATTGTGAAGTAGTAGTTATGGATGAACCCACAGCTTCGTTAGGTGTTGAAGAGATTGAAAGGACATTTGAAATAGTTAAAAACTTACAGAAAAATAATATTGCGGTCATTTTTATTTCCCATAATCTGGAACATGTTTTTGAAGTGTGTGATTCTATTTTTGTAATGAGAATGGGTAAAAGAGTTGCTTATATGAGTAAAGAAGAAGCCGATAAAGAAGAAATTGTAAAATTAATGGTAGGAGCAAAAGAATCAGCATAAGCAAGAGGATATGAGGGTTAATAGACTAATGTATTTAGATTTTGAAAGGAGGATAATAAATTGAGTAATAATATTCAAACTGTCGGCAGTGAAGAGGAATTTAAAATTTTAGGAAAACCCTGGACCTATCAGGTAGAAAGGCTGGGACCAATTCTGGCCTGTATTCTGTTTGCGGTGATTGTTGGCATAATTGAACCACGATTTATCCACCATCGTAATATAATTAATATACTTTATCAATCGGCTACATATATGATTTTGGCTGTTGGGATGACTTTTGTTATCACCGGAGCAGGTATTGATATATCTGTTGGTTCACAGCTGGCCTTGACAGGTATTTTAATGATATTTGCTGTTCAAGCACTACCGGGTGCACTGGCCTGGCTGGGAATTTTGATAGCGCCCCTGGCCGGAGTTGTGTTGGGAACTATAAATGGTTTATTTATTACAAAACTGAGAGTGCCTGACTTTATTGCCACCATTGCTACCATGATAGCATTTAGAGGTATAGTGCTTATTCTTGCAGGAGGTCAGGTACATTATAGGTTTCCTTCTGCTATAGTTTTTCTTGGCTCTTATAGAGTTTTTGGGATTATTCCAATTTCCATTTTTGTTGCCTTCATTATAGGTGCTATTGGTTACTATGTTTATAAAAACACCTATTTTGGTCGTTATATCGTAGCAATTGGAGGAAATAAAGAATCAGCTATTTTAGCAGGAATTAATGTGAATAAATATAAAATAATGAGTTATGCAGTAATGGGTTTTCTGGCCGGAGTGGCCGCTTTAATTACCATAGGTCGATTGGATGCTTTCCATGCAACCTATGGTGAACATATGGAAATTGATGCTATTGCTGCTGTAATTATTGGTGGAACTTCACTATTTGGTGGTTATGGTCGAATATGGGGTTCTGTTTTTGGTGCTCTTTTGATGTCAATGGTTGTTAATGGTGCTGTTATTTTAGGGTTCCCTTATTTTTATCAGTATGTATTGGTAGGCTTGGTAATATTAATTGCTGTTGCTATTTATCGTTTTCTGGAAAATCGCAGAGCCAATTAAAAATTTATCCGATATGAATGGGGTGATTAGATGAATGATTATCTAATCGGTGTTGACATAGGTACAGGTGGAACTAAGGCAGGAATCTTTGATGAACAGGGTAATCAGCTGGCCGGGGCCTTTCAGGAATCAGAATTACGCCATCCTAAATCGGGCTGGGTGGAGCAGGACATGGAAGATTTCTACAGTTCAGCAGCAGCTACAATAAAGAAAATAATAAAAAAATCCGGGGTTGACCCCGGTGATGTGGCCGCTCTTGCCTTTGATGGCCAGATGTCCGGTATCGGCAGTATTGATGAAAATTGGGAGCCGGTTACCCGTTATGATAACTGGCTTGATATCCGCTGTGAACCCTTTATAAAAAAAATGCAAAAAAGAGCTGGTGAACAAATACTGAAAAAAGCCGGAGCACCTCCGACTTATTCACACGGTCCCAAGATGTTATGGTGGAAGGAGAACCATCCGGATGTTTTTGATAAAATAGCTAAATTTATTGTCCCCGCCTGCTATGTAGCCGGTAAAATGGCCGGGCTGAAAAGTGATGAAGCTTTTATAGATTATACCTACCTTCATTTTACCTGTCTTGCTGATAATAAAAATAAAAAATGGGATGATGAACTTTGCCGAATTTTTGATATTCCCCGGGATAAGCTGCCCCAAATTGTAAAACCGGGTACAATAATAGGTGAAGTAACCGGTAAAGCGGCCCGGGAATGTAATTTAAAAGAGGGAATTCCTATTGCCGCCGGTGCCGGTGATACCACCGCTACCTATCTGGGGGCGGGAATAGTTGATCCGGGTGTAATATTTGATGTAGCGGGAACGGCCTCGGTTTTTGCCAGCTGTACAAAGGAATTTGCGCCAGATGTAGAATATGAAACAGTAATGTGCAGTCGATCGGTAATAGAAGGTCTGTGGAATCCGATTGCCTTTATCAATGGTGGTGGGCTGTGTCTGCGCTGGTTTCGGGATGAAATAGGTCAAAAAGAAAGAGAGATTGCCGAGAAGGAAGATGAGGATCCCTATTATTATTATGACCAGCAGGCTCAAAACATACCTCCGGGCAGCGATAATTTACTCTTTGTTCCCCACTTTGGAGGTCGAGTTCTCCCGCCACAGCCCAATTTAAGAGGCAGCTGGGTAGGTTTAAGCTGGGGACAAAAAAAGTCTTCATTATATCGTTCTATACTTGAAGGTATTGCCTATGAGTATTATCATTATTTTAAGATCAAAAAAGCTCTATATCCGGATACTGATTTTAAGGAAGTACGGGTACTGGGTGGAGGTTCTAAAAGCAGTTTCTGGAACCAGCTCAAATCTGATGTACTTGATCTGCCCTATGTGCGGATAGTACAGGAGGAACCGGCCGTTCTGGGCAGTGCTGTTATTGCAGGATATGCTGCTGGTTTATTTGATGATCTGGCGGAAACCGCCCGCAAATTTGTTGATAAAAGAGAATCCTATGAACCAAGACCGGAATATCATGATTATTACAAAAAATATGCTAAAACCTATACAGATCTAATTAAAGATCTGGAAAAAACCTATACCCGATTACATGAACTGGAAGAGCTT
>PWDW01000031.1 GCA_003553225.1 Halanaerobiaceae bacterium | reverse complement strand
TCATTTGTGAGCCTCCTTGGTATTTAATTTAAGGGTCAGTCTCTGACTGACACCTCGTATTTATAATACCAAGGAGGTTTTTTATATGCAAAGACCAAGAAAATACCTAAGAGGAATGCTCTTATTAACATTTTCGCCACCCGGGTATGTGGACTGAAAATCATACCTAACTGAATATGAAGTTTTTTGTCCAGTTTTTGGGCAGTATTATACATTTTTTTTGCATCTCTATAAGAGCCTGCCATTGGTTTCTCACAATAAACATTTTTACCAGCTTCTAAAGCAGTTACAGTTAAAGGCATATGTTTATTATTATGCACACACACATCAACAGCCTGAATATCATCTCTACTTAACATCTTTCTGGGATCTTTATAAAAATCAGGTATATTATATTCCTGGGCAGCTTTTTTAGCTTTATTTTCTAATATATCAGCTACTGCGATAACTTTTGCTCCCTCAATTTCCTGATACTTTTTTAGATGACTATTTGCAATCTGGCCGGCTCCAATAATTCCTATTTTTATTTCATCCTCATTTGAATTATCCACCTTAAATTCCTCCCTGTTATTCAAACATTTGCTTTTGACAAAAAATCTATTTTTAGGACATAGACCACTTTTCTCTTTAATAGAAAAAATCCCTATTTTTTCTCTGCCAGTTTGTCAGGCCACTCATTTTTGAAAAAATCTCTATGTTTTTCTAAAACATCAGCATATTCCGGGTCTTTAGCATAATTTTTCATCTCCCCCGGATCCTGTTTAAGATTAAATAGCTGTTCTCTATTATTCCCTTCATCATAAAGTTGATATTTATAGTTTTTAGTCACAATCATAAAACCCAGTTCGCTTTGTACAGGAATATATTCCCGTTCCGATTTCCAGTTATTATTTATAACATAGTTTCGTAAACTTATGCCTTTTAGTCCCTGCGGAACTTTGATACCTGCATAATCACACAGAGTTGGTAAAAGATCTAAACCATTTGATACAGGCTGATGAATTTCAAAGCCCTGATTCTGATTTTGTGGATCACATATGATCAATGGTATATTGGTTGCTTCTTCATAAAAAGCTGTTTTATGTTCCATTTTATGAGCTGAATCAAGATCTCCATGATCACTGGTAAATATTATTACAGTATCCTGATTTTTATCATTTTCCCTGACAGCTTTTAATAAACGACCAATTTGTCTATCAACTCTTTCAGTCAATCTACAATAAGCCCAGCGATGCAGCCTCCAGTCCTTTTCTCTATAGTACTTTCTGGCATCTTTTTTAAAAGGCCTAAGTTCCAGAAGCTTCTTTATGGCTTCCGGTTCCTCTTTTTGAGGTTGAAAATTATCCGGTAAAGGTGGGCAGTATTTTGCAAAAAAATCTTTTTCACTAACTCCCTCCGGAAACTTTAAAGCCTGATCAAGAACTTCAAGCTCTTTTTTGCAATTTTCTAAAATAGCATAATCAAAATCAGTCTGAGCAAAATCTCGAATTGCCATATGACAGATATCATGGGGATTTATAAATGAGGCAACAAGAACAAAAGGTTTGTTACGATCCTGTTGTATAAATTCAGCACAGACCTCTGGTAAAATATCCCGTTCATCATCTGTTATATAATCAAATCCCAGATCTTCAGCTGACAATTTCGGAAAATGTTTTTTACCTCCATAGGCCACATCATAACCAGCTTCTTTTAGTAACCAACCTGCCCCCTGTTTTTTAATTTGATCCGGAATATTATCTGTTTTTTCGGGATAATTTCCCCTCAATCCAATATCTAAAGGCATTCTTCCAGTCATCAAACTAAATCTGGAAGGAATACATACCGGATCAGTACAATAGGCCCTGGTAAATCTAACTCCTGAAGAAGCCAGGCTGTCCATTGCCGGAGTTTCCAAAAAATTATTTCCGGTACAGCTCATCATATTTGCATGCTGCTGGTCAGTCATTATTACAAGAATATTCGGTTGATTTTTGACCATTATACCTCTCCTTTAATAACTGGACCTTTTTTATATTTATAAATATGGGCATAATTGTTCTCGTGGCCATTTAGGATAATCCAGATTATTATTATCATTTACAGGATTATTTCAATTACAATCTTTTTATTTTCAAATATTTATACTATATTATCATCCTCGTATACCACAGTTCCAGATTCCACAAATTCGATTAACTGCCGTGAATTAATAGTAAATTTGACTTTCCGGTCATAACAAATATTCTAAATAATTTATTCCATTTTTAATTGATTCCCGGGGACTACCTTCCCCAAAATATTCAAGCACTATATCCCCATTATAATCTACTTTTTTAAATATATCTATAATTTTTGTTACATCTACATATTCAGGAGCATCATTATCATTAAAAGTATTAATTTTCAAATGAGCATTGCCCATATAAGGAGCAATTTTTTTAGTCTCCTTATAAATAACTTCTCTTGATTTTTTATCAACCTGAGTATGATTTTTACAAAAATTTGTCGGATCAGGATTGGTCTTTAAATGACCACTCCCTATATATTTAATAACTGAAAGAAGACCATCTGCATCTTCATGTACACTGCTGTGATTTTCCAGACATAATAAAATGTCATTTTCTTCAGCAGCCGGTATTACTTCTCGAAAACAATCTTTTACTCTCATTGATTCCATAACTGGATCTTGACCATCCTGATGATAACCAGTGAATACATTCATTTTTTCAATTCCTACTTCAGCTATAATTTCTATTTTTTCTATCATTTTTCTTACTTCTTCTGCTCTTTTAGCGCTGGATGCAAAGGCAAAATCATTTGCAGCTATAAAACTGGAAATATTTAAATTTAATTTTTCTGCTTTTTTGATAACTTTCTTTAGATGATATAATAAATCATCCTGGTCAATAAATTCAGGATGAATTTCAATCCCTTCAGCTCCCAAATTATTAACTTCTTCCATAAATTCCAGTATACCCATATTATCATTTCTAAAATGATATCTATAACTCCAGGCACTAACACTTATATTCATTTTAATTTCCTCCTGTAATGTTTATTTTATTAATAGTAATTAAATTTTTTCTACCCGGATAGAGAGATTAAAATCATCCCTAACTGAAACTTTAACTGAAACTTTTTTTAAATGTTAACATCCCCTCTTTTTAACAATTCATTCCTTCTCTTTTTCAGGAATCATTATCTTCAAATCATTTCTATCTATTTCTTTTTTTACCTCTCTCCATCTAGCATACTAATTATCATGAATAATTTCGGGTTGAAAATTTAGTTTAAGATAGGTCACAATAGCTGGAATCCTAAAATCATCAGTTTCAAGAACTGACTGAGTAAAACCTTCTCTTTTCATCTGCCTTAAAGCAGCCAGACTGACCTGAAACCCCAATCCCTTTCCACCATGTGAAGGTAATACTCCAACCATATGTAAAAACTTTTCCAGCCTATTGGCCGTACTTTTAACTGACATAAAAAGGAATATTGGCTACCGCCACATTATTATGACCATCATATACATATACAAAAAGACGATAATTACACTCGGCCTCTCGGGGAACTTTAAATTTAATCTTCTTTCCCCCATTAAATTTTTCTTTAATAAAATTGTTTATCTGTTCTGGTTTGGTTTCCCCCTGACCGGCATAAGAAGCAAAACTTTCAGGCTCAGGAAGCAATTCCCATTTTGCTTTTAACCCATCATTATCAGGATCAACTGCTTCTATCCGGGCCTGACAAATGCTTTCAGAAGTAAGATTTATATTGTCAGAAGCTTCTTCTCCTTCAATTTTAAGTGATTTTATTCTGGGACAACGATTTTCCGGCCATTCACCTGTCCACTGATAGCGCATTACTTCAACTGCTTCTTTTTCTGTGCCATCATCATGAAACATATTATACCAGGTATGTGTTCTTTCCTGACGGTTATTAGTCCACAGAAAAACATAAGAGCCAACACAACGGGAGTCATTCTTTATTACTTTTTCATACCTTTCTTTATATACTTTTGCTTTTTCTGTACTTGTTTCCTCTAAAACTACATCCCATTTATTTTTTGGACGCTGCCAGTGACCACTGGGCCCCCATTCGGTCACAACATATGGTCTATCCCAGCCATATTTTCGAATCCAGTCAGGAATATTGTATATATCTGCATAACTATTTATTCCCAGAAGATCCAGATCAGGACATCTTTCAATAATATCTTTAATTTTTTCAATTCTTCCGGTACCTATAACTGTCATAACAGGATGATAAGGGTCAATTTTTTTGATCGTTTTTGCTATTTCATTCACTGCATCCCATAGTTTAAGATTATAATCCAGATCACCAGGTATATGATCCAGTTCATTACCTATTGTCCACATCAAAATAGCAGGATGATTTTTATAATTTTTAACTATGGTTTTAACTTTTTTTAACTGCTCATCTACTTTTTTTTGATTATCATAATCAAAACCATCCCGTTCAGCTTTAATGGGTAAACCAACAAGTGCTGTCAGATCAAGATCATTTGCTTTATCAAGCACTTCTTTTAGTTCTTTACCATAACCTATTCTCACCGAATTCCCACCATATTCAGAAACCTTATCCATAAAACGAGTTTTAAGGGTGCGGGCTCCTTTTATAAAGTAAGGTTTTTCATTACAATAAATTTTTTTATCCTTTATTTTTACATTATTAATTATCCCTTTGTTTTCCATTGGAAATTCTCCTTCAATACAGTGTTTTAAAATAATCAAAGTACTATAATCATTTTTGCTTTTGATTTCAATTTCATAATCTTTCTTCTTCTTCCATGAGTTTCAAAGGAAAATGATCCTGCTGTAAAGGTAATTCGATTTTTTTATTTAATCTGGCTGATTCATAAACCGCCATAACTAATTCATGAGTTTTTAATGCATTCTTTCCATTTAAAGGATGCTCTTTTTCATTTTTGATAAAATATGCAAATTGATCAAAAACATTTACAAAATCAGATACCCCATTATTTTTATCAATTTCTATTCCACGCCAGCCTCCAGCCTGCTTATCCCAGATAGTTATTTGAGGATCAGCCCCATCTCCATTACGCCATAAACGTCCTTCCGTACCGAGTATTTCAATATCCTGATAGGCCCAGCCGGGATATTTTTCATTATAACCCTGAACCCTTAAATCACCAGTGAAAATTTCAGCTCGTACACCATTAACAAAATGCATTACAGACATCGCTCCACTCTCAACAGCATGACCAAACCTTTTGCCAGTTTCTCCGCTTTTATCAGCTGTATCCAAATCACGATGCACCTGCCCTAAAACAAACTCAGCTTCTGAATCCCCATTTAAATGACGAATAGTATCCACTGTATGAGTACCATCACTTAAAAAATCACCGGCACATAAACCTCTCATTAAATAGACCTCACCGATTATTCCATCCTCAATTAAATCACGCATTGTCTGAAATGTGGTATTCATCCTGCGCTGATGTCCTACCACTAATGCAACTCCTTTTTCCTTACAGGTCTTCACCATCCTTTTTGCTTCTCCAAAATCAACAGTCATCGGCTTTTCACAATATATCCCTTTTACATTATAGTCTATTGCCTTTAAAGTCATGGAGGCATGTAATAATGTTGGAGTAGCAATAACTATCACATCTACATCCATTTCAGCCAGCATTTTTTCATATTCAGTAAAAATCTCAGGTTCTCCTGTATTGGCAGCTACTTTAACCGCTGTTTCCCGTTTTAGATCACAAAGAGAAACTAAATCAAATTCATTAGATTTAAACATGTTTTCAGCATGATTACTGCCCATTCCACATCCAACCACTGCACTTCTTAATTTTTTTCTCCCGGACATTTTTTATACCTCCTATTTAAATGATAAACTTTATATCAATAAATAATTCAGATAATACATAATTAAACACTTTTTTTAATTAAGCAAAATAATCTGCAAAAAGAATACTTTTCATAATATCCAGAGCAGAAATATTACAATGTAAATAATTATTCTCAATTGAAGTATCTACAGGTGTTCCCCCCGGATAAGAATTCACATTATGAATTTCCTTCCCCGCTTTAACTTTAACAGATACCTTAATGTTTTTTAATTGAGGAATAAATTCAGTCACCGGGCAGAAACCTCCCGCCTTAGCTTCCCTTCCACTATGATTCACAAGATGAACAATCAAATCATTATTTTTTTTCACTGCTGTAATTTCCACCTGGGCCGGACTCTCAACCCTTACCAGAGGTTCTGGTAAAAGAAGATTATATATATTTAAAACTAATTCAGAAATATCAGGATTAAAGTGGGTGTGATGAGAAGTAAATAAGGGACCGGAAACATAAATTACCTGACCCTGACCCAGTTGATGCTCTGTAACAGCAGCAAATCCTTCTGCTTTTCCCGCAGGAGCAAAACCATGGCCAAAATCGAGATCCTTATCCCCGGCAAATTCAGGTGAGATTAGATCAGCCAGCACTTTCGTATTTTCTCCCGGGGTTACCCGGGCGAATTTACCTCGCACCAGTATAGGATCAAAAACTCCCCGGTCATAATTGTCAATGTAACTGTAATCACGATCGGTATGTTTTTTGTACTCTACACCTGCCAGAGCAAAAATTTCCTCCTGAACTGCTTCTGCATTTTTGCTCTGAACAATAAATAATTTACCTCCTGTCTGTACAAATTCTTTTATTTTCTGTATCATATTTTTGCTCAAAAACTCAAGTTCAGGCAGGATTAGCAGCTGATACTGATCCAGATTATCAATTAACTGTGTAGAATTCATAGCTGTATAATGGTGCCCATGATTTCGAAAAATATTGGCCGCTCCTTTAAACTGCCTGATACGGTCCGAACGAGCCTGATTATCAGGGAAATACTGCAATTTAGAACCGACCACATGTTCAAAAGGATACAAAAATGCTGTTTCGGGCACATGTTCAGTTTCCATCACTACATTTTTTCTTTCTTTAACAAAACTAAAAACATCTTCGGTTATTTTATATGCCCTTTCTTCCAGAGAACCATCCGGTTTTTGTCGATCAATCAAATAAAAACTGCCACCATTGGCAATGGTAGAAGCCGCTGTATATTTCAAAGTTTCAGGAGTATTGCTGCTCCAGTCGCCAAGATGATGAAGAAATCTACCACACATATAATCAAAATCATAACCTGTCCCCGCCCAATAACGGGAAAAAAAACTGCCCGTTGCCCCACTTGTAAATAAATCTCCGATCAATCGTTCAATATTGGGTACAGGATCATTGGGTAAACGAGCTGACCATTTCCAGTTAACAACAACAGAAATATCAGAATTTAAATCTTTAACATCAGCAACCAGACGAGCAAAAAAATCTTCATATTGCTGATAGTACCATTTTACATATTCCAGCCAGTTCGGATCATCTTCATTGCGGGGAATTTCCCGGCCAAAAGACTGCCTACAATTGCTACAATAACAGGGAACAAATTGAGACATAGTATCAAAGAGAAGTTCATCAATATCATATTTTTCTATAATCTCTCTAACCTGAGGTAACATTAAATCCTCATAATATCTGCTGTTCACACATACCGGTAAATATTTTGTGCCCTTCATTAATTGAGAAATCGTCTTTTCTGGATCATCTCGAAGAATCCATTCTGGATTTTTTTTCACAGCAGCAGTATCTAAAAACACACTGTAATAACCGGTAACACCTAAATTAACTTCCCTAAAGCCTCGGGTGATTTCCCCAAAAAAATCTTTGCTTAATCCGGGATGTTCTGTTCCCGCTTCTGTAGGATAATAAGAATAACCATAATGACATTTCGCAAAAACAGCAGCACTATCAGCCCGGGCTTTTTTTATTTTTTGTGCATATTCAGTCCCATCTAAATCTTTCCCCACTTCAACACCATCCGGAATATGAAAATCAGGATGTATTTTGGTTAAATATTGTCTCACATTATCCACTTTTTTACCCCCGTTATTTTTCTCCATAATGACCATTCATATTTAACTATGATTATCACTTATCTCATAAAATTAATAAGAACCAAGTTCATGAGCAAGAGAAACAAATTTTTCGAATTGTTTCCTGCTGAAATTTTCCGGAACAGAATGATCTGAACTTACAATATAGCCCCCCTGCTTTTTCATCTGAGGAATAATTTTTTTCATTTCACTCCATAATTTTTCAGGTTTTTCATATAGAAGAGCATTAATACCTCCCTGAAAACAAAGTTTATCTCCATATTTTTCTTTTAGTTCAATCGGATTCATACCCGCTTTTACCTCCAGAGGATTAAGCATATCAATACCCAAATCAATAAATTCGGGCACAAAGGGATTTACATCACCACAGGAGTGAAGTTTAACTTTTATCCCTTTTTCATGAGCCCAGTCAGCTGCTTTTTTGTGAAATGGTTTCAGAAGCTCCCGATATGTCTTTAGAGAAAAGAATTGGGCCCCTTTATATCCCAGATCATCAGGCCAGCTAACTTCATCAAAATGATAGCCTTTATCCCAGACCATCTGGTATAATTTTAAATTCATTTTCAGAAAATGAGAAAACATATCTTTTACCCATTCCGGATTATCTATCATAGAGGTCAACAGTCTTTCTGTTCCTACCGCACGGGCATGAGTAACATCAAAGCCAAACCAGAAACCGGCACTAATCCAGGCCCCTTCATCACGCCAATTTTTATATTTTTGATCCAGATCATCCCAATCAATTCTTCCGGGATCAGGTTTCATTCTTTCTTTTGCATCTTGCCAGGAATCAGGATCTGAAATTCTATATTCCAAAAACTCAGGTACTCCACCCCTATGTTTCCATTCTTTCAATGTAGCTCCCCACCGGGATGTGCGAATTACATAATCCTCGGTTTCCTCAATAACTTCCTGAGGAAATTGAGGACTGTTATCAATAAAAATAGTTTCAAACTTATCCAGACCAAAATAATCAATATATTCAACATCGTGAGGCATACCTTCCTTGTGCCATCTTTCGAGAGTAGCTCCCCAGGGTTGATCAATAACCGGCACCCGATCAGCTTCTTGATGAGCATACATTCTTTTAACTCTTTTTTTAGTGGACATTGTACCGGCCATTATTTTTCCTCCTTTGCAATAAATTTATTTACTCCATTATATTGTTCCTTTAACTCATCAATAAAATGCAATGACTTATGCCAGCACTCCATAGCAGTCAAATCTTCTGGCTTAAATAATTCAATAAAATGAATTAATTTATTACCAAAAGGTGAGTTCTCCTTTAATATTCTATAACATTCTTCCAGCTCAGCATCTCCATCACCCAGGGCACAGCCCCTTATTTCATAGTGCAGGGGCGAATCTTCTCTGACCATATAGTGATCTTTAAAGTGAGTTCCCACGGTATAAGGAGCTGCATCCCGAGCAGCTTTAACAGGTTGTTCACCGATATGGAGAGCATTTGCCGTATCAAGCAGAAAAAACAAATCAGGAGTTTCCTCAATGATTTCCACAATTTCTGAACAATAATAGTCAGCATGATTCTCAAGGGCCAGAACCGCACCCTCTTCTCTGCAGGCTGCGGCAACAGGCTCAAAAAAATAAGAAAATTTCTTGACTTTTTCGGAAAAAGACATCACCCGGTCATATCTATGACTCTGGCCACAGGTGGCAGTCACAATAGGAGTTCTTAAAGACTTTATATATTTCTTTATCTGCTGTTTTACACTTTCAATTTGATCATCAATTTCACTTTTTGTGCCCGTAAGATTATCAAAACTGCAGTGAGGAGAAACAAACATATTATTTTCTTCCAGCAGATTAAAAAAATGATTCCTATCTTCTTCAGACATCTGATCTAATTCAGAGAAAGATATACAAAAAGCTTTTAAACTATATTCTTTCAAGAAATTAATTTTAGCCACATAATTTTTTTTTCCTCTTCCTTTTGTGTACTCATCATACCAGGCCAATACAAGACCCCACTGCTCCATATCATCTTCATTGATTATAGTCATCGATTTTCTCTCCCTTTTATTTCACAATTTAATTTGTGAAATATATAATTTAATAACAAGACCAAAATTAACCAACCATTTAATTATAATTCAACAGTCAGATTAAAAGAACCTCCCTGATATTTTTTTCTCACACTGCCTTCTGGTAAAATAATTTCCAGAGGAATGTCCTCAGGCCCCTCCCCTTGTAGTTTAAATCTGTTTTTAGTTTTTTCCCAGTCCACTTTCACCTTACCCTGAGGAGTTATAACTTTTCCCCGGGCTTGGTTAAGATATCCACAATAAGGCTCAATTTTGATCTTTTCCCAGCCCGGTTTAAGTGGCTTCACCCCCAGAAAACTGCGTGTAAACTCATACAATGGCAGAGCACTCCAGGCATGACAATCACTCCGGGGAGTCTGTTTAGGGGTTTCTGGTAAAGTTGTTAAATTCTGATCAAGGAAACCTTTCCATCTGGACCACAGATCCTTCGTCAACTGATAACAATCAGCTTTTTCCAGAGCACGAAAAAAATAAAAAAGAAAAGGATAGGTACATTCTCTTATCTGCGGAAAACTAACTGCTTTTTTCATAACTGCCTTTTCTTCCTGGGATTCCATAAAATCAGTCAATACAGCCCACATCTGGGCATGTTGACTGTATTCGTAACAATCAGGCCCTTCCCGAAAAAGCTGTTTTTCCTGAGTCCAGCAGTGTTTTTTTACATTTTGAAATATGTTTTTTGCTCTTATCCGATACTCCCGGGCCAAACCCTGGCGGCCGGAAACTCTGTTGATTTTAGCGGCGCTGAGCAGTACATTGGCATATACCAGATTCTGAACCGCAGATGGACCAATTTCACTGGCTGGAGAAACTCCTTGAGTCCATTCTTCAACCCAGTCCACCTGATCCCAGTACCCTAGATTTTCCACAAGCTCATATTCACCCAATTTTTCCTGATACCAGTTTAACACAGCATCAATAGTCGGGCGATACTTATTTAGCCAGCTTTTATCTCCTGTCTGCAGATAATAATCTTCAACCATGAAAATCCAGTGAGCTGCCCACTGGGGAATAACATGAGGCTGTGAGGAAGGATAACGGGCCTGAATTATTCCTTCGGGCAATAGAGAATAATGAAAATCTTTTATTGCTTTAGCAGCCAGGCGATAGTCATCATCAACCATATAATTAAATAAGATCTGCAAACGAGTATCAGCAACATACTGCAGCTGTTCATAATAAGGGCAGTCTTCATATGTTTCGTGCATACATCTCTGTAAAGTCCTCCAGGACATATCCCATATTTTATTCATCCAGGGCTGAGAATCTGAACTGAATTCACTTTTCCGGCCCAGAGGATAACCTGTTTCTATATACCAGGGAGAAAAAACTGTTAAGGCCTGGGACCCAGTTTCTATTTCAATACGAACAAAACGAAAAGTCCGGAACCAGAAAGGCTGATATATTTCTTTGCCCCCACCGTGCTTATAGCTATCATAATGACCCCTGATTTCCTTATTTTGATTATCATCCCTTTTCCCTTTAACAATATTACCCTGTTCATCCAGTCCAGTATAGCTCTCAGCATATATAATTCGACAACGGGTTCCTTTTCCTCCTTCAACTTTTAGCTTGAAATAACCTGTAGTTAATTCTCCAGCATCCAGTTCAATTACTCTTTTTGAATTGGGAGGAACCTCAGCCGTTTTTTCATCTTTAAGTATCAGCTGCTCATATTCATCTTCCTTTATTTCCATTTCTCTCTCAAAGTCACATTTTTTCTCAAATAGTAATGGGATTTCCCGTGAAATAAGGGGCAAAGGCTCAATAATTCCATAAGGGCTTTTTTCTATAGTATACTTATTTACAGCCGGGGACCAGTTATCAATATTATGTAATTCTGTTTTCCAGTTTTTTGGAATATCATCTCCATTAACTTCTTCCATGGAACCCATCCAGTGAGTCATAGAAAAAAACTGCCATGATATTGCCTCATCCAGCCTGGACTGCCATTTTGTTTTACCAGTACTCACTTCAGCCAAAAGTTCTCCATTATCATCAATACAGCTGCCTTTAACCATTAAACAGGGACCTGCATTATTACCAATCAACCAGTAGGGACCTCTTTCTTCCCCCTTCTGAGCTTCATAAGGAAGATAGGAAATTACTTTTAGGGCTAGAATGTTTTTGCCCTTTTGCAGATAATCAGAAATATCAACTGTGGCATAATATTGCCTCCATCTGTCTCCTTTGAGAGGGCCTGAACATACATCCTGTCCATTCACCCATAATCTATAACGGGAATTGGCACTAATATCAATTACCAGCTGGCCAATTTCCGACAGTGAAAAAACTTTGCGAAAATAAGCAACATCAATTGATTCACGATTGTGAAAACGAAGTTCGTATTCCTCCCGGGGAACAGTGATCCAGCTTACATCCTGAAAACGATCATATTCATACATATTTTAATCTCCTCGTGTTATTATTCTTTTTATATATGAAATTTAAATTAAGCCTCTACTACCATATTATTAAATACATAATACTCTACAAAAATAATTGTTTGTTTATAAAAAGATTATTTGTTAAAATAAAATAATTTTATAGTGGAGATGTAAAGCAATTTTTCATATGTTCACAATACATCTTTAATATTATCGATGCTAATTTTAGCATCTTCTAAAGTAGTATTTGAATCTGCTTCCAGATCCACTACAAGCCACTTTATGTTGCTTTCCCTGGCAAATTTTATCAAATTTTTTAAATTTACCCGGCCCTCTCCGATAGCCACCGGCTGATTATCATGATTTATACCTTTTAAGTGTAATAATTCTATCCATTCTTTTCGCTCTTCAAGAAAATTAAAGAGTTCAATTCCTCTTTTCATGATAAAAAAATTATCTAATTCCAGTTTGACCTTCTGGTCAGTAGCTAAAATAAAGTGATCCAGAAGATATTTATCATTAATTTTCTCAAGATCAAAACCATGATTATGATAACACAATTGAATGCCCTTATCCTGACACATTTCAGCAAGCTGTCTATAAAAATCACCCTTACTTTGAATTGAAAAAAGATCTTCTCTTTCTTCCGGTAATAAAATAGGAATAGTTAAATAGTTCATCCCAATTTTTTTAGCGAAATCTATTTCTTGTTGAAATGATTTCAAATTGTCCAAATTAAAATGATTATTAATATAAGCAAAATCAAATTGATCAGCAATTTTATTTAATTCATCTAAAGATAAACCACCATAATTTGAACCAGCAAATTCAATCCCATCATATCCTATACCAGAAATTTCCTGAAGTAAGTTTGACAAATCCTCTTCTACCCTCTCATCAAGAAAATATAACTGTAAACCAATATTTAACTCATCTTTTTTTATCATTATAATCACTACCTTAGTGTAAAATAATAAATATAAACATGATCATCCCGTTTCTATTAATTCATTGTAACTGGACAGATCCAGCTTATCCGCAAAATGACAGGAAACAAAATGTTCCTCATCATCTTTAAGAACCTTTAACTGGGGTTCTTCTTTTTTGCAGATATCCTGAACATATGAACAGCGAGGATGAAGATTACATCCTGCAGGTGGATCAGAAGGATCTGGAACATTTCCGGGAAGAGAAATTGTTCTTTTCTGAACTCGAGTATCTCCCATTGGAATAGAACCTAAAAGCGCTTCAGTATAGGGATGATGAGGTCGTTGATATATATTTTCTGCTGCAGCCATCTCCACAATTTTTCCCAGATACATTACCATTACTCGATCACTAATATGTTCAATAACACTCAAATCATGAGCAATAAAAAGATAAGTTAATCCCATTTCATCCTGTAAATCTTCAAATAGATTTAAAATCTGAGCCTGAACCGAAACATCAAGAGCAGAAACAGGTTCATCACAAACAATCATCCTGGGATTTAAAACAAGTGCCCGGGCTAATCCTATTCTCTGTCTTTGCCCTCCACTAAAGGCATGAGGGTATCTATTTATCTGGAATCTATTTAAACCCACCCTTTCCATATATTCTTTAGCCTTTTCAGTTCTTTCTTTTCGATTTCCAATTCTATTGACCCGAAGGGGTTCTGCAATAATATCTCGGACTGATAATCGAGGATCTAAAGAAGAATGTGGATCCTGGAAGATAATCTGAAGATCCTGCCAGATTTTTTTCATCGTGTTTTTATCTGCCTGTGCAATATCAATTAATTGATCACCCATTTTATATTTGATTTCACCTTCAGTCGGCTCAACT
Source organism: Halanaerobiaceae bacterium (assembly GCA_003553225.1). Taxonomy (GTDB): domain Bacteria; phylum Bacillota; class Halanaerobiia; order Halanaerobiales; family Halarsenatibacteraceae; genus T1SED10-99. The sequence continues at coordinate 5,640 of PWDW01000031.1, read as the reverse complement.
AAACGAATAATACAACGTCCTGTAGTAGTTTTCCCACAGCCACTTTCTCCTACCAGACCCAGTGTTTCTCCTTTTTTAATAAAAAAGTTTAATCCATCAACTGCTTTAACATGGCCAACCACTCTCCTAAATACTCCCGCAGTAATGGGAAAATATTTTTTCAGTTTTATAACTTCAAGTATTTTTTCCCTGTTACTCACATTAATTCCTCCTTTTCCTTTTCATAAAGCCAGCATTTGGCAGTTTGGCTATCTTCAATCTGGTATTCAGGAGGTTCTTCGTTAATACAGATTTCCATAGCTTCAGGACAGCGAGAAACAAAATAACAACCTTCAGGTAAATGTTTTAAATCAGGTACAGAACCTTCAATCGGAATTAATCTTTTATTTGCTCCTATTTTAGGAATAGAATTTAACAATCCTCTGGTATAAGGATGTTTGTTATTATAAAATATATCATCAGTTTTTGCTTTTTCAACTATTTTACCGGTATACATTACTATAACTCTATCCGCCATTTTACCAATCACATCCAGATCATGTGTAATGAAAATAATTGACATATTAAATTTTCCCTGAAGGTCATTCATTAATTCAAGAATTTGCGATTCGATTGTTACATCCAGTGCAGTTGTAGGTTCATCAGCAATTAATAAATTCGGATTACAGGATAAGGCCATAGCAATCATAACCCTCTGTCTCATTCCTCCACTTAGTGAATGAGGGTATTCATCAACTCTTTGTTCTGGAGAACCAATCCCAACCAGATTAAGCATCTCAATAGCTTTAGCTCGAGCTTGCTTTTTTCTAACATTTTGATGAAGCAATATCGACTCAACAATTTGATCTCCCACAGTATACACCGGATTCAATGAAGTCATGGGTTCCTGAAAGATCATAGCAATTTCATTTCCTCTAATATTACGCATTTCTTTACTATGAGATCCAAGTTTTGCAACATCTACCGGGGGTAAGCCACTTTCTTTGTAATATAATATTTCTCCACCAACGATTTCTCCATGTGGTTGGGGGACAAGCTGTATTAGAGATAAAGAAGTTACACTTTTACCACAGCCACTTTCACCAACCACTCCCAGGGTTTCTCCTCGATCAACATCAAAACTAATATCATCTGCAGCTCTTACTATACCTTCTTCATGATAAAAATATGTTTTTAAATTTTTAACTTCCAGTAATTTGCTTTTTTGATCATCTATTGTGTTGTTGTCCATATAACATCCTCCTATCTATGCAATAATCTTTGAAAAAATTTAATATAATTATTCACTGCTGTATGGATCAGCGGCATCTCTTAAACCATCCCCCACAAAGTTATAGGATAAAACGGTCATAATCACAAATAACCCAGGTATCAATAACCAGGGGTAAGAAGCAATTACCTGGAGCTGCTGCGCATCTTTTAACAAAACTCCCCAGCTGATTGCAGGTGGCTGTAAACCAAGACCAATAAAACTCAAAGCTGTTTCACCTAAAATCATCCCCGGTACTGCCAAAGTTAAATGTACCAGCAGATAACTCATAAAATTGGGAATTAAATGTCGAAAAATTATCCAGCTATCGCTGGCCCCAAAAGCTTTAGCTGCAAGAGCAAATTCTTCTTCTCTTAATGATAGTACTTTCCCCCTGACTACCCGAGCTAATCCAGTCCAGCCTACTAGAGAGAGAATAATTGTAATTGCAAAATACATTTTTACTATTGACCAACCGGTGGGAATAGCAGCAGAAAGTGCCATCCAAAGTGGTAATTTGGGTATACTAATAATATATTCAATTAATCTCTGAAATATTTCATCTATTTTCCCCCCATAATAACCGGAAATACCCCCCGCAGTAATACCCAGTACAAAACTAATCAATACACCCACTAATCCTATGGTTAAGGAAATCCTCCCTCCATACATTACCCGGGAGAACAAATCCCTGCCCTGACGATCAGTACCAAATATATAAAGAGGGGCCTCAGGATCTTCTGTGCCAAAAAATTTTATATCAGTTTCTAAAAAACCAAATAAATTATAAGATTCTTCACCTCGAACAAAAAAATATAGAGGATATTTTACACTAGAATCTTGTTCAAATACTAATTCAAATGTTACAGGATCCCTGCTGCCCTCCATACCATAAATATAAGGCCTTACCAGCTCACCATCATCAAATAAATTGATTCTCTGTGGACTTAAATATTGATAACGAGCCTGGCGCTGTTCTGGGTCATGAGGAGTAAAAAAAGGAGAGAATATTGAAAAAAGATATAAAATAAATAAAATAATAATCCCAAAAAATGCTAATTTATGTTTTTTAAATTCTCTCCACACCAGCTGTGACTGTGATAAAGAATGTAAATCTTTTTCCTGCACTTCCCCAAGATTTATTCTTTCTTCGGGTGTTAATTTCCGATATTTACTATTTTCTATCATTATTGGCCCTCCTTTAGCTTAATCATATCTTATCCTGGGATCAATCATGGCTAATAAAACATCAGAAATAATAGTACCAATAACTACCATAATCGCCTGAATGAACAAAATACTTCCCGCTAAATACATGTCCTGTTCTAAAAGTGAGTTTAACATTGCCGGCCCCAGAGCGGGAATACCAAGTACTATAGAAGCAATTACAGATCCCGAAATAATCCGGGGTAAAAGCCAGCCAATTGTACTGATCAAAGGATTGATAGCAACTTTTAGAGCATGTTTTAATACTACCATCATTTCACTCAAACCTTTGGAACGAGCAGCTTGAATATATTCTTTGTTTAATTCATCGAGCATTTGGCCTCTAAGCACCCTGATTAAACCTGCTGTACCCGCTGTACCAACAACAATCACCACGACCCAGATATTACTCAAAGCATCTAATATTTTTGTTAAATTCCAGGGTTCGCCAAGCAAATCTCGAGAAACTAAACCAGTAACATTCATACCAAAAAAACTATAAAATACATACATTAGAATCAACGCCAGCATAAAATTGGGGATGGACAAACCTAAAAACCCCAGAAAAGTTAAACTATGATCTGCAAATGAATGTTTTTTAATTGACGAATAAATACCAATGGGAACAGCAACTATAAATTCAAATAAAATAGTAACAATAGCAATCATTATTGAAAAACCTATACGTTCTCTAACCACCATATTTACAGGTTTATTTTGGGTCATTGAGTAACCCATATCTCCTCTTAAAAAATTTGAAAACCAGGTAAAATATCTTATATGGAATGGCTTGTCAAGCCCATATCTTCTTTCCAGAGATTCAATTTGAGCTCGAGAGACATCATGTCCCTGCTGTCTTAGATTAGAGATATAAGTATCCAGATAACTTCCTGGAGGTAATTCGATTATAACAAAAGCAGTAAAAGAAATTAACACCAGTAACGGTAAAAGTATAATTAACCTTCTAAGTAAAAAAGTCTTCATACTTTGAGCTCCTTCCGAAAAAATATAAATATGTTATTTGAAAAAAATAATATTCCGGTTCTATTATTTAAATAAAAATCAAACACTTATTTGCAGGCTCAGAACCGGAATATTATTTTTATTAATTTAGTTATTGATTATAAATATATTTTTGTTATATTAAAGTAACAAAAGTATATTCCTTTTTATTGTTTCCAGTACCATTGTTCCATCCAGTGATTTCTGAGTCCTCCAACATCAATGTTATCCGGATAAGCATCTTCACGAACATTGCCCAGATCTTTTTTGGCTACAATAGGTGTTCCTGCCAGACCGACGGTACCAATCATCCATAAATTTTCGGAATATGCATCACCTATAGTTTGAACAATTTCTTTCTGCCTATCCTGATCAACAAACTGCATCTCATTGGCTATATCAACTAATTCCTTAACCAGATCAGGAGGTTCTACTCCGGTATCTGGATTAATTAGCCAGTCTTCCCAGGCTGGGCTAATTGGCCCAAACCAAAATTCAGGATTCAACCAGGAACCATTGGATTCCACAAAAGATGGTCCATGAACCCTATCCAGAACCCAGGCAAAAACAGGAACTTCATAGGCATTAACTCTTTCAAAAAGAACACCAGCCCCCACTGCTCTCATGTTTACATCAATACCTATATCACGCCAGTATGAACGAACCAGTTCCAGTGGAGCAATCCAACCTGCACCTTCATGATAGAAAAGTTCAATTGAAATGGGCTCCCCATCTTCTCCTATACGCCAGCCATCAGAAGTTCTTTCTTCCAGGCCAATCTCATCAAGTAACTCGTTTGCTCTTTCGGGATTATACTCGGCAAAACTTTCAGCCCATTCTTCTTTATAACCTGGTGTATCAGGATGAACAGTTGCCTGCCGGGGCACAGCCTGTCCCAGATAAATTAATTCATTCATTTCATTACGATCAATTGCCAGCGAAAGCGCCTGTCTGAATTCCAGGGTCTGTAAAAGTTCCCCCAGAACTGTCTCTTCCTCAGGTTTATAAGACTGATTTATACACAAAACTGCTTCAGCACCGGCCAGCCCTTCCCCCATCCAGGCATTATAATTACCCTGATCTTCATTTGCTTTTAAGAGTGGAAACTCCTCAAGAGTTAAACCCCAGGCTTCAAAATCAAACTCACCACTGATTGTTTTCATGATTCTTATTTCTCTATCATCAATTAAATCCCAGTGGTATTCATCAATATAAGGCAACTGGTTTCCTGCGGGATCAACTTTAAAGTAATAAGGATTTCTTTCATACATATAGGTGGTAGGTGTTTCCTGTTTTAAAACCCAGGGATCAAGAGAGGGTCTACCCAGCTTATATCCTTCTATATTCTCTTCATCATCTTCAAGGTTCTCAATTAAACTAAAGTAATCATACCAGGTTTCAAATCCGGCTTCCTGTGCAATCTGATCAGCATTTTCATTGTAATCAATATGGTATTCTTCCAGAAAATGTCTGGGAGCAGGGCCATACCAGTTTCTTGCTCCAACCATATTCATTTTATTAATTATACCATAAAAAGGAACCGGAAACTCCATTCGGACTGTAAAATCATCTACTTTAATCATCTCAATAAGCTCATCATCAAGAATTTCAATATGTCCAGGATTAACGGGATTTAACTCTTCATTTAGATCAATATCATAAAATTGAAATAAATAATCATCTGCAGTAACTGGTTCACCATCAGACCATTTTAGACCTTTTCTCAAATAAAGTGTTAATTCTCTACCTTCATCTGCAAACTCCCAGTCTTTTATAATATTAGGTTCTGTATCAGTGGCAGGTCGATTGAGTATTAGATTGGATTCTATCTGAGGTTCATTACCTAAAATCAGTCTACCTCCATACTGACCAATTTCATGATTGGGTTCAATAACCAATGGTTCTTCCGGTAATCTCTCTTCAACTGGTTCCAGCAATCCTTCAGCTACTAAATCTTCCAGCATGGGAACTTCATTGTAATCAGCAGCAGCTGTCATTCCTGTGGCAAAAATTAGAAGCAAACAGATAATTGTCAAAAAACTTAACTTGGTTCTCATAATTGAAATATAATGTTTCTGGGCCTGTCATAGTATTTGAATTAAAGATTTTGTAGTCTTTAAGGGTAATACCTTTCCCCCAGGCCTGGGGGAAACCGGAGAAATATTTTCCAATTATTTCATTTG
>PWDW01000092.1 GCA_003553225.1 Halanaerobiaceae bacterium | reverse complement strand
TCCCGAATCTAGACTCAGCGTTCTATCAGGTGATCAAAGTGGATGATATAGAGGAGGATCGAAGGAAGAACTTAGAAGAGCGGTTGAGATTTATTGAGGAATATGCAAGATGGGTGAAAAGCACACCGAATGAAATATGGTCAAAACAGCAAAAAAAGATGATCAATAGCGTTTTGAAAAGCGCCGATAAGATCGAGAAAGAAGGTATAGAAATACGGTGATAAGAGATTGGTTGATTGAGGTAAGCAATCTCTTTCTAAGTGGGGTTTTCGAATTAGGATTATATAATCTGATTTAGAATTTTTGAATTTTTCAATGAACTGATTAACGAATAGCTAAATACTATCTCACCATACTTCTTCTAGATTTTTTATCCCTTGGAGGTAGTCTTCATAATCGATGTTCGCCCTTATACCGAATTCGTTTAATAGATCTATGAAATCAGTCAAAGGCATGTCTAGAACCTGGGCTGCTTTACCCAACGATATCTTCCCGTCTTTGTATAACTGAAGCATCCGGTACTTTCTTCCGTATTCTATGAGTTCTCGAGCTGTAGTGGAAAGGTCCTTTCCTTCCTCATCAGCGAGCTTTTTCAATATTTCCTTTTCATGCTCTGTTAACCGGAGACTCATAACCTTGCTCATCTTTTATTCACCTCTTATTTTGCTTTCCGCATCTTTTATTATTCTTTCCTTATACCAACCATATTTTTCCAATTTTCTAAGCTTTTCTAAAGCCATATCTTCTTCAAGTAATCCTTTATGATTCGCTCTAATCAGGAAAACTACACTAGAAGCAAATGGAATTCCTAAAACCTTTGCTGCTTTGATCAACTGACCATCGTCTGTGGCGAGCAGTTCTCCTTCTCTCTCCTGATAGAGAGCTAGAGCAGAAGCCTCTCCTTTATCCATATTGAAATCTCTCATCAAATCTTCGATGATTGAGTTTTTTTCTACGAGTTCTACTGATATACTACCTTCATCTATCAAAGATCGAATAAGTTTTGAATCAAATGTATCTTTTTTGATGGTTGCTTCTCTCTCTACGGTTTCCGTGATTACTATGTCTGTTTCTTTAGCTAACTTTCCTATTAGTTCTATTTTGGCTAAAAGTATCAATGTCGAGGCATCGAATATAAACATTTGATCTCTGTATACAATTGAAATACATATGTAGTATATAAAAGTAACCGTAAATCGTAATTTTCATGAAAAGTGAAAGGAGTAAGTAGTTGATTAGATTATGATCTGCGGTGGATACGATTATCAAATACGGGAGGTATCAACTGCGATAGACGGAAGAGTGGAAAAAAGAGATGTAGATGTACAGGAACACGTTCCTTTCATCCTCACTATCGTTGCGGATGGAAATGGTATCAACCGGAGATGATAATTATCAGCTGTGGTGGATGGCGAGGAGTGACGGAACTAGTCCTCCTCGGTGTCGTTGCCGGTGAGTTCGTCTTTGACATACTTCGCCATCTCTTTGGGGTTGATAGCTTCCATGATGTAGTTCCATTCTCTCTTGGTGAATTCGCCAACAAGATACAAGATTGCCATATAAAGAGCGATCATCGCCGCACCGTAGATGAATAGATGATAGAAACGTGTAATAGGAAGGACCTGGCACGGCCAAACGTATAAGATCAAGCCGGAAAGGATTGTGGCGCCTTCATGATTGACGGTTAAGTTGATTTATTAAGGTAGAGACCCAATCAAAAAGATATATTTAAATAATGCTAAACAGGTATTAGGTGATGATCGAGATGCCCATAACTGTTCCGACCGATTCTGAGGGAGTGGTACAAGACAGCATCGATAGAGAAATAAAGATAGTAGAGGCGAAACTGGAAAAATACGAGGAAAAATTAGACCATTTCGAAGAAAAACATGATATGGATACCGATGAGTTCATTGAGAAGTTCGAAGCAGGTGACCTCGGTGACGATGAGAAGTGGTTCGAATGGAAATTCGCCTATAAAGCTCATGAACGACTCACGGAAAGAAAAAAACGCCTTGAAAGAGCGATTTGAAGATGATCCCAAAAACGGTGATCAAGGCCTTAGATGAAAAAGAATATCTGATCATCGATCAAGAGCTAGAGGTAGAGTCTATCGATCCAGAAACTACAATTCGTCAAGGTCATATCCGTTTCATCGATGGGTCTCAGCTCCATTTTATGGAATATACCGGTCAACAAACTCATGACTACCGTTTTCACTACATGGACGAAGACGAAAATTTAATCAGAAGATGGGACAATGCACCGCACCATCAAGAATTAAAGAATTTTCCCTTCCATGTTCATATAAGGGAGGAATTGACATACTCCTCCGCCTAAAGACGGAGGAATCTTTAAAGTCGTCTCGCTGGTCTTGATGAAGCAAGAAAATGCTCATCACGAGATCACCTCTGGACGTGTCATCGCCCTGTTAATGACTTCCGCAGGGATATTACCTCCCTGAGCAAGCCCTATATTCAAAGCACCTACGCTATCTCGATGTGCTTCTATGCTACACTCTTTGCACTTGAATAGCCTACCTCTCTTGATTTCTCTCTCTGAACCACATTTAGGACATTTACTGCTCGTTCCTCGCTCGTTTATCAATTCTGTCTCTATCCCGTAGTTCTCAGCAGTCCACCGTATCCTGTCTGTCAGATACTTGTGCGACCAGTAGTTGTGTACCATACTGTCCGCTTTGCTGTTCCACTTCTCTTTCTCTCTTATGTCTGTCAGGTCGCCCATCACTATCGTATCCACACCCGCCTGATAGCAACGTTCGATGAAGTCGTGTGCTATCTTCCTCACAGCGTCTTTAAACCTTCTCTTACGTTGTCTGAATAACCTCTTTATTCGTTCCGATGTATATCTGTCGTTCTCTTCCTTGGCCTGGGACTTTGCCTTGTATATCTGCTTGTTGTACAACCACCAATCAGAGAGTAAGGGGCGCCCGCTGTATCCTATAGTTGTTTCTCCACCTTCGATGTACGTCATAACAGGATATATGACCCCTAAGTCTACATAGGCTGACTTATCGCCTCTTGGTTGATGTCGAGGTTCCACCTCGACTGATTGGAAGGCTCTCCAACAATCATCCAACCTATCGTAGACTATTTCGAGCCTACCCTGTTTGCCATCCCAGTGTGGTTCTCCTTTGATCTTACCCGTTCGTCCAAGTGGGAGTTTTATGGTATCATCATCTTCTATCTCGTAGCAGTCGTTCCTTACCAATATTTTCAATTCCTTCTCATCTTTCTTTCTATCTTTCCAATATCCTGGCGGACTCGGTTCATCTACCTCCTCTTTGTTTTTTTTTCCATTTCTTCAAGAGTGAAAAATATGATTTCCAAGCGGAATTATTCTTACGAACTATCTGCTGAGCAGTTGCACTACCTATCCAACTCTTGAACTCGTCATATAATTCATCGGACGACCAGTCGAACTCTTCATCCTCATCGAAAAAGGATTCTCTTCTTTTATAGTTCAGTTTATTCCAGAGAGTAGAACAACCTATCGCTAACCCCTCCACTTCTTCAGGGTCGTCCCACTCGATATTGAACCTGTTCGTTCGTTTCATCAAGACAATCATATCATTCTCAGCATACTATTTGTACATTTATAGGGGAGGGGGGTCGGTAAAAGTTGATATGCTATCGCCATTCATCCTCCACCTAAATCTTTAGGACTTCATCCTGCGATCCTCGGCAAAGCCCTGTGGATACGGTGGCATTCTAGCTGATTTATGTAAAACCGTCTACTGAACTTACTTTTATCGAAGTGCTTGAGAAGGTAGAAAATCTGATAATCGAAAAGATAGAAGAGTAAATCGGAGGAACAATTTCCTTGCTCCTATAGAGGAATGTTTAGAGCATGGTTTGCCTGAGCCTTTATTTGAAGAAACTGGCGGTAGTTTGGTCGTGACTTTAAACAAGTTGAAAATCTCTGACGAGATCATAAAAGAGTTATCGGACAGAGAGAAAAAAATAGTTGGATATATTAAAAAAGAGGGCGAAATTTCTAGAAGTGAGTGTGTTGAACTACTAGATGTATCCTCTGCTACCGCTTATAGGGACTTAAAGTCCCTAGAAGAAGAGGGGGGTTTCAGTCTTTTTCAACGCCAACGGCGATACCGTCACCATAGGTCGCAGGATTTCCCTCTATGGTCTAATGAAGGAAAGTTAAAAGAGCAGGATACCGTGAAAATTATAGATACAAAAGAACTCGTAGAATTATTTGGAGAGCATTGAAAGAGCTGACTTTTTCATGATTTGCCGCGTGATCGATAATTTTTCATATCTAACGTTAAGTGAAAATATACTGTAAACTTAACGGTATAACGTCTATCGTTAAGTTTTTCTTATAATTCAACTTAATACTATATTAACTAGATCGGTTGAAAAACTTCCAAGATAGACGGGTCGATGTCCGATTATGTGATAGCAGAAAGGGATTGATTTATGGTCTATCTTGTGAATTTTTACAGAATAAGTTCATCATAAATAGCGTCTGTTTTTGATTATGAGATGTAGTTGATTCCTTTATGACGTACGGTTGATAACGTTATCAACTGCGGTTGATGTCAACCACGCTTGATATATGAACTGTCAACCGCAGGTGATAATGAAAAGGGAGAAATCAACCGGAGATGATATATGATGTGTGGTGGACGGAAGAGTGGAGAAAAGAGATGTGGATGGAAATGTTATCAACCGTGCTTGATAATTATGACGTGCGGTTGACGGGGCGGAGTGACGTATCAGTCCTCCTCGGTGTCGTTACCAGTTAGTTCGTCCTTCACATACTTCCACATCTTGACGGGGTGGACGGCTTCCATTATGTAGTCCCATTCTTTTTTCGTGAATTCGCCAACCAGGTAAAGGATCGCGGTGTAAATGCCAACCATGGCGCCGCCGTAGATGAATAGATGGTAGAAACGTGTAATCG
>PWDW01000079.1 GCA_003553225.1 Halanaerobiaceae bacterium | reverse complement strand
ACTTTGTTTATGTATAATTCAGGCTCAATCTATTATTGAAATTATTTTTGTGGTTTTGTATATTGCCTTTAACCCTAAATATCAATTCCAAAGGAGATCCGTATTATATAACCAATAAAAAAGGTTAAAAAGGCCACCCCAAAACTGATCAGGGCCATCTCAAAAAAGCGGCTCCTAAAGTTTAAGTCCTGGGCCACTGAAATATAATAATTAAAGATCAGAACTATCAACAGAGCCACCATTAAGGTTATAGCCAGAGATAGAAAATAATTGGCCAGCAGCAAAAAAGGCAAAATAAGGAAAACAACGGTGATTATATAAGTTAACCCGGTGTAAGAAGCAGATTTTAGAGCACTTTTATTCTCCGCTCCCGACTTGGTGGACAAATACTGAGAGGCGGTCATCGAAAGTGAAGCAGCCACTCCGGTAATCATCCCGGCCAGGGCTATTAAATCCGCATCTCGCATGGCAAAGGTCAGTCCGGCCAGGGTACCCGTTAATTCAACTAAAGCATCATTTAAGCCCAGGACCACAGAACCAATATAATCCAGTCTTTCTTCGGAAATCAGGGCCAGAAGTTCGTCTTCATGCTGATCTTCATCGGCGATAACCTCCCTGCTTTCCGGAATTTCATTTTCTATCTGGCTGTAAATCTCCTGAGCCTCCTCTTCATTATCCTCAAAAAGTTTCAAAGCAAAGGTCAGGCCCAGAATTATAGAAAGTATATAATAAAACCAGACCTTCATTTTAGACGGCTTCATCTCCTGGTGGGTATATCGCTTCCAGAATTGATAGTGCTGTTTTTCATCTTCTGCAATATCGCGGAGTATTTGCCCATTCTCTCCTCCCACCCGGTCCGCAATTTTGGAATAAATATAATACTCCGTGATCTCGTTTTTCTGCATGGAGATCAGCACTTCTCTGGTGTTTTCTGAAATCTGATCAGACACAGTAATCCCCCTTCATATTATTTTTGCTGCTGCTTATCTTTTTTATATTCGGGCTGCTATTTTTAAAAAATCGCAAAAAAACAGCTAAAATTTTTGGCTGGATCCAAAATTAATACCTGGTTTCAATTTCTGTTCCCGTATAAAAGGTGGTAAAAATCTCCCGATAGCTGTATCCTTCCCCGGCCATTCGGGCGGCAGCAGTCTGGTCCATACCCACCCCATGGCCCCAGCCGGCCCCATATAAAATAAGCTGCCTTAGAAAACCCTGTTCATCATATTTCCTCAGGGCACTAAAACTGCTGCTGCGAACTCCTCCGAGGGTACTCCGGATAACTCCCCCCCGGATGGTTGCCACTTCCTCCGGTCCTTTGACTGCTATTTCCTGAACATAACCACCCGGACTGCGTTCCTTAATTCTAAAATCAATTACCCGGCTTAAATCCAGCCTTTCGGCCAAAAGCTCCAGGTCCACCTCCCGCATCCAGCGGTAGGCATGCTCATATGAGTAACTTCCGGGACCGGAATGAGTCTCCGGGCTGCTCTGATGCCATTCTATAAGACCGGCCGGCAGAAGAGGAAATTCTATAGAAGAGTCTCCTTTTATCAGATTAACTCCCTGCAGATAGGGTACCTCACCACCCCAGACATATACACTATCTTCTGTGTGACCTCCACTGTTGCTGCTGAAAACAGCATCAATGACCCGGCCCCCGTGAACCCCCACCTCTCCCCGGGTGGCTTTTACCGCCTCCGTGGTGCGGGGATGTTCAGAATTTATACCGGAATAGGCCGCATCGGAGACTGTATCCAGCAGGTCAAAACCATACCGGGCCTGCCGGCGGCCCAGATTGCGGATGGTAAAACTGCGGGCGGCCAGAGTCTGAGCTTTCAGGGCTTCCATGGGCCAGCTGGCCGGCATCTCTGAGGGAACAACCGAGACCAGATATTCCTGAATATTGACCCTGTTTATGGTTCTGAATTGGCGGCCATCCTCAACCTGAATACGCATCCTGCCCCGGTACTGACGGTCCTCCCGACCCGCAAAAAAGTAACCACTGCCATAAGCTATATTGTGCAGCATAATGCTGGCCCGGTCCTCCAGAGGTATGATCTCCAGATCATAAGCTCCGGAAAAGACAGCCAGAGACTCACCGGCCCGCTTCAGCTGGAACTCACCACTCTCCAGACGCTTAAGCTCCCATTCGGTATAAGGCTCTCCGTAAGTGAGAATAACCAGCCCCTGTTCATTGATGATCCGGAAGGGAGCATCCACCTGAAACAGCTGCCGGCTTTTTTGCTGACCGACTCCTACCTCCAGGGTCAATAAACCCGGGTCCTCATCAAGCAGATCATAGGACTTCCAGTCCGGCTCCCAGTCCGGAGCAGGTTCTATTTCGGTGATCGGTTCTGGTTCAGGCTCCTTTTCCGGCAGCATTTTTTGTAAACGCTCTGTCTCCCGGGCGGCCCTTTCTCTGGAAATACCTGATTCATAACTTCTCTGCCAGTAGCTCCAGGCCTGTTCATAATCCCCAATATGTTCGGCGGCTTCGGCCATCTGGGGCAGAACATATGAAATAGAGCTGTCCTTACTCAGGGCCGACTGATAATAGGTCAGGGCCTGCTCATAGTTATTCTGTATTTCAGCCAGCCGGGCCAGTTCGACATCAAATCCGGCATAGGTAGGCTGATGTTCCCGACCCTGCTGCCAGTAGTCTTCAGCCTGGCTCAAATTGCCGGCCGCCCGGGCATTAGAACCACGATAGAAAAAGAAACGCCTCTGTTCTATCCCGGATAAATGCTCCAGGTCTGTTCCTGCCAGCCGGGTAAAAAATTCTTCTGCCCGGTCATAGCTTCCCGCCGTATAGTGGCCTACCGCCGTTTTTAAGGCCAGGCCGGGCTGTTTTCCGGAAGCCTGATAGCTTTTTTCCAGTGTATTTACATAGTGGTCCAGCATACCGTTCTCATAATAAAGATAGGCCAGATTAAGATAATATTTTTCTGAACCTATCTTTTCCAAAAATGAGGACTCCCGCTCAACCATCCTCTCTAAAGCCTGTTCATATTGGCCGCTGTAATAAAGATCATTAACCACCTCTAAAGCTGCTGTCACCTTGGAATAAGTAAATATAAATATGAATAAGAGCATAATAACAAAAAATAATCTGTTTTTTGGCATCTATTTACCTCCTTAAATTAGGTTCCGGGTGGAACCAAAAACTGCCGGGATACAGCTGTGCCTGTTCTATGAATTAATTTCCGGTATATTATTCCAGCCCCTCCCGGACTATTTTATTTATCCGGTTCTCTTTCCTAGCCACTGGTAAGATTAAAGTATATGCTGTGTTTAGCTGCTAGTGCTGTGCTTAGCTGCTATAAACATACGCTGCTCCTCCATCTGATAAACATGGCTGGATCAGCATCTGTTCAGCAAACCCATCCCTGGGCTCCAAATATCTTTTACAAATCTCCGGATATTTGATATAATTCAATTGAAATTTTATTTGAATGAGTTTACATAAAATTAATTATTTATCCGGAGGGACTATAATGAAAAAATTTTATCTTGTTTTTTACAATATCGTGGGCCTGTTTATTTATCTGATAATAAATTACACCCTTTATTCGGAAACCTTTGAACTTCAGTCTGCCCTGATCAGGGCGGTTTTGATTCTGGCAGCACTTAACCTGGCCTCCTGGATTATGCGTAGAAACAAAACTCAGGACCGGGAATCCTGAGCGGATACCCAGAACCAGCCCTTTGTTTAAGTATCTGTTCTGCAGCTCAACCTGAGGTGCTAAAACTGCTGTTGTTAATTAAAAAACAGAGAGTTTATTCTCCTTTTTTTATTGTAAGAAGCCAGGATCAGCTTTTTTCGGGAGTAAATTAAAAGCGAAATTGTATTCAGCTGTGTTTTTTTACCCCCAAAGATGAGATTGGATATTATTAAAAAAACAGATTGAATATTAATGGTTGCCCGGCCAAAAGTCAATTTTATTGAATTAAAGCAATAATATTGCTGTCATGAAAGCAATCATCAATTTTTTATAATCTAAAAATAACACTTTTTACAGGGTAATCAACAATTATTATGATGGGCCTGGAAATTAATTATAATAATAAAATAACTGGCACCGTCTGTATTGGCCTATTCTGTATTGGCCTATATAGAAATATTCTATACCTAAACCCCTTTTCCCTGCTTAAATTTGGAACCTGCCGGGAATATTTTTTATTACCAGGTAATAATTTTTAAACCAGCTTTATTGATTAAGCACCCGATCTGTTATATAATATGAAAAACTTCTTTACTGGGAGGAAATGATAAGCTAATGGAATACTTTCTGGACGAAAAACAGAAAATTATTCGGGATTTAGCCCGCAGAATCGCTGAAGAAAAGGTACAGCCGGTTACCAAAAAATATGATGATTCCGGGGCTTTCCCCTGGGAGATTATGGAATTACTGGCCCAGACCGATATGTTCAGGGTTTTTATTCC
This sequence comes from Halanaerobiaceae bacterium, assembly GCA_003553225.1. Lineage (GTDB taxonomy): Bacteria > Bacillota > Halanaerobiia > Halanaerobiales > Halarsenatibacteraceae > T1SED10-99. The sequence continues at coordinate 15,639 of PWDW01000079.1, read as the reverse complement.
TGAAGAATATGATGGTCTGGGTGGTGGTATATTTGAGATGTCTTTTGTCACCGAAGAACTGAGTAAAAAATGTGGGGGAATTGCTCTCGGTTATGCCGGAACAGGACTGGGGGCCATGCCCATCATCCTTTTTGGCAGTGATGAACAAAAGGAACGTTTCCTGCCCCGGGTGGCGGAGGGTACTATTGCCGCTTTTGCCCTAACTGAATCCGAAGCCGGCAGTGATGCCAGCAACATGAAAACCACCGCCCGGAAGGATGGAGACTATTATATATTAAATGGAGTCAAACAGTGGATCACCAATGGTGGTGAGGCTGAGATATATACAGTCATAGCCATGACGGACAAAAGCAGGGGCTCCCGGGGTGCTACAGCCTTTATTGTAGAAAAAGACAATCCCGGTCTCTCCTTTGGGGTTAAAGAAGACAAAATGGGGATCCGGGGTTCCACCACCCGGGAATTAATTTTTGAAGACTGCCGGGTGCCCCGGGACAATGTTTTATCCCGACCGGGGATGGGTTATATAGTAGCCTTAAATACTCTGGATAAAACCAGACCCGGAGTTGCCGCCCAGGCGGTAGGAATTGCCCAGGGTGCAATTGATGAGTGCCTGAAGTATACCAAAGAAAGAACCCAGTTTGACAAGACTATCTCCAGTTTTCAGGCTATCCGGCACAAGCTGGCCGATATGAGCACCCAAACTGAAGCCGCCCGCTCTCTGGTCTACAACACGGCCCGAATGATTGATTCCGGAGCCAAAGATTTTACCAGAGAATCAGCCATGGCCAAATGTTTTGCCTCTGATGTGGCCATGGAAGTAACCACCGAAGCGGTCCAGATTTTTGGGGGCTATGGTTATATGAAGGACTATCCGGTAGAAAAGAAAATGAGAGATGCCAAAATAACTCAGATATATGAAGGTACCAATGAAATTCAGCGTAATGTGATTGCCTCTAAACTCTGGGATAAATAATTTAGACCAGCTTTTATGTTTAAACAACTGGCTGATTTCATTTTGGGACAGCCTGGCAGTTATATCCATACTATAATAAGCGAAAAACAGCTTATCTTATTTATAATCAGACCATAAAGCTCTTATTGATATGTATTTTATGTCTATAATAAACTGTTTGTATAAAATTCTTGAACCTTATATTAAAGATTTTTTTATTAATTTAAATGAGGACAAATGTCTTAAATGTAAATGAGGACAAATGTCCTAAATGTAATTATTTTATTTTGGTTTTTTTGGACTTTTAAATTTATAATATCAGTCAGGAGGAATGAGGTATGAATATTGTAGTATGTATCAAACAGGTTCCGGATACCGATGATATTAAAATAGATCCGGAGACCAACACCCTGATCCGGGAGGGAGTAGAAAGTATTATCAATCCCTATGATCTACATGCCCTGGAAACTGCTCTGAGCCTGAAAGACAGGCTGGGAGGGACCGTGACCGTGATCAGCATGGGACCCGGTCAGGTCAAAAAATCACTGAAAAAAACTATCGCCCTGGGAGCAGACCACACGGTCCTTTTGAGTGACCGGAGTTTTGCCGGAGCCGATACCCTGGCCACCTCCTATACTCTGGCCTGTGGTATCAAAGAGCTTCCGGAAAGTGACCTTATTATCTGCGGCAAACAGGCCATTGATGGGGATACAGCCCAGGTGGGACCCGGAATTGCCGAACACCTTCAGATACCCCATATTACCTATGTTAAAGAAATTATGGAGGCTAATGAACACCAGCTGACCGTTAAACGAGAAACTGAAACCGGTTATGATGTAATAAAGATGGAGCTGCCCGGAGTTATCACCACCCTTATGGAAATAAATGAACCCCGTCTGCCCTCAATCCGGGGCATACTGCGATCCCGGAAAACAGAAATTCCGGTCTGGGGAATAGATGATATCACCATCCAGAAAGAATTTATCGGTTTGGATGGTTCACCCACCCAGGTGGTTAAGGTCGATACACCGGATCTACAGGCAGAAGGTGAAATATATGAGGGTGAGCCGGAAAATCAGGTTGAACAGCTAATAAAGGAATTAAATGACCGCCAGATACTGTAAAAGGGAGGCCCAATAATGAATTTAGAAATCTCGGATAAATGTACCGGATGTAAAAAATGTATACCGGTCTGTCCTTTCGGAGCTCTGGAAATGAAGGAGGGACGGGCAGAAGTAAATGAAAGATGTACTTACTGTGGAGCCTGTGTTGATGTCTGTCCTGTGGAAGCCATCACTCTCCATAAAACCTCTGCAGAAAATAAAGATCTTAGCAGTTATGAAAATGTGTGGGTATATGGAGAATTAACCGAAGGTGAACTTGCTCCCGTGGTTTATGAGCTGATCGGGGAAGGAAGAAAACTGGCCGACAGTCTGGAGGAAAAACTATGTGTGGCCCTGCTGGGCTGTGGTGTTGAGGATAAAGCTGAAAAATTAATCGATTATGGAGTGGACACAGTTTATACCGTTGACCATTCCCGGCTGGAAAGATATAATGACGAATATTATACTGAAAGTTTTACTCAGCTAATTCAGAGCCACAAACCTTCCATAATTCTTTTGGGGGCAACCACCATCGGCCGCTCTTTAGGCCCGCGGACTTCTGCCCGGCTGAAGACCGGACTTACCGCTGACTGCACGAGCCTCAAGATTGACAAAGATCAGCAAAACCTGCTGCAGGTCCGACCGGCTTTCAGTGGTAATATCATGGCCACCATTGTGTGTGAAAATCACCGGCCACAGATGGCTACAGTTCGGCCGGGTGTTATGGAAAGAGCCGCACCACGGGAAGATGCCCGGGGAGAAATTATTGACTTTGAACCCGATTTTTCCCATCTTAAAGTCCACACCACCCTATTGGACTCCCAGAAGGAACAAAAAAGTGAAGTAAACCTCGGTGAAGCTGAAATTATTGTTTCCGGAGGTCGGGGTGTTGGTTCAGAGGAGGATTTTTCACTGATCAGGGAGCTCGCCGAAGTCCTGGGAGGTGCGGTGGGCGCATCCCGGGCCGCCGTAGATAAGGGCTGGATTTCTGAAGACCATCAGGTGGGTCAGACGGGAACCACGGTCAGTCCCCGGGTATATATTGCCTGTGGTATTTCCGGAGCTGTTCAGCATCTGGTAGGAATGGAAAATTCCGATATTATCATTGCCATTAACAGTGATCCCCAGGCCCCTATTTTCCAGCATGCCACCTATGGCCTGGTGGGAGATCTTTTTGAGATAATTCCCCTGCTTATTGAGCAGCTGGGACAAAAAGAAAGCTCTTCCGGAGCCAATACGGAACAGCAGGAAAAAACCGGATAACAAAAAATTACAAAAATCCGATGCTCAAAAATATCGCTTTCTTTCCAGCCCTGCTTTTAAAGTAAGGCTGGCTTAAAATTGTGCTTAGAAAAAAAGCAAAAACCATAATCTGAAAAACAGCTCCCGGGTCCTGAACCCGGGAGTTTTTTGTTAGAGCAAACATGCTGGTGTATATATACTAATATACTAACCGTCAAACCTCTCTTCCATTAATTGACCAATCTTTTCGGTGGCATCAAACATAGGGCTGATCGGGCGATCAAAATTAAGACGATTGATTAGAGTGGCCATAAAGTCGGACATATCGACCGGTGTAAACCAGTCTTTTTCCTCTACTTCCGGGGGAATATAGGTCAGATTGGTGGCCAGTATATTGTCAATCAAACCCCGTTCATGAAAATCACCCACTTTTTTGATCCCCTCGGTAAACAGAGCAAATGTGACGGCCACATAGATGTTCCGGACCTCTCTCTTTTTTAACTCCTCGGCCAGCTCCATAATAGACTCACCGGAAGAGATCATATCATCCACAATTAGGACATCCTTCCCGGCCAGCTCTCCCCCCATATATTCGTGTTTTACTATCGGATTGCGCCCATCAATGATTGTGGTTTGGTCTCTTCTCTTGTAAAACAGACCAACATCCAGTTTTAGAGCCTCTGCATAATAAAGAGCCCGGTCCATCGCCCCCGTATCGGGACTGATAACCAGCATATTATCCTCATCAGGCTCCAGCCCGGACTCCACCTCCAGAAGTTTTTCAATTATCTCATAGGTGGGATATAGATTTTCAAAAGAAAAAGGAACCGCATTTTCCACCCGGGAGTCATGGGCATCAAAGGTGATTATGTTCTCCACCCCCAGGGTGTTCAGCTCCTTTAGGGCCATAGCACAGTCCAGAGATTCCCGGCCCTTTCGCTTATGCTGCCGGCTGGCATAGAGCATAGGCATAATCACCGAGATCCGGCGGGCATTCCCCTTGATAGCTGAAATTGCGCGTTTGATATCCTGATAATGTTCATCCGGCCCCATTGGAGTCTCCTGGCCAAACATCTCATAACTGCAGCCGTGATTACCGATATCGGCAATTATATAAACATCCTTACCTCTAACCGTTTCCTGCAGAGTAAGCTTTGCCTCTCCATTGGCAAAACGAGGGTTTTTAAATTCGATTAGATAGGAATCCTGAGCTTTTCTTATACCATTATCCTTCCGGGCCGACATCTTTTTTCTTTTGGTCACCAGACATTGATCCAGATTTTCTCCCAGCTTATCACTGCTCTTTAAAGCTATTATTCCCAGATCACCAAAAGGAATCTCACGGGTGTATTCTTCTTTCACTTTTAATCCTCCTTATCTTTTAACTCATTGTGAAATACAAATTCTTCACGGGGCAAACGCTCCGGTCTTTTTTGTTCCTGCTGTGCTTTTTTTGTGTCGGTGGCCTGTTGGCCCACTCCAATAACAGTAATCAGCCTATTTTCTTCAGAAATGTTGAGTATTTCCCGGGCCCTGTCTTCATCATAACCCGCCATAGCATGGGCTACCAGTCCCAGATCCACGGCTTTAAGCAGCAGATTTTCTACAGCCAGTCCGGTATCAAACAGATAATACTCCCGTTCACCAGAAACACAATCATCTTCTGTTTTAGCAAATACCGCTATCAGTAAAGGGCAGTTCTGAGCCCAGCTGTTGCCCCCGGAGAGGGCGGTATGAAACTCCTTAAGTTTGTCTTTTTCATAAATAAAAACAAATCTCCAGGGCTGATTATTATAACAGGATGGGGCCAGTGAAGCGGCTTCAGCCAGTCCGGAGATTATATCCTCGGTAAGCTCAAACTCTTTTAGGGCCCGGTAGGATCTTCTTTTTTCCAGGGCCTCATTTAATTCCATATAGAGTCCTCCTTTTAAATTATGTATGTACACACAGTACAAATAAATTATAACATCTCTCAAATTTTTTTCCAACTGTACTTACTGTATTTTTTTCTGTATTTTTTCATTTGGGCAGGAATATTAATACTTTTCTAGAAATAGTAATAGTAACGATGTACAATAAAAATATAAAACAGGGAGGTTATTTATTATGGCAAAAGTTTCAAGAGAACTTGTAGAAAAAAGTGGTGTAGATGTTGATAAGCTGCTGGAAAAACTGGTTAATAATGCTTCGGCAGAATTAACTACCTATTACTATTATACTTCACTGAGAATGAATTTAACCGGTCTTGATGGGGAGGGAGTAAAACCTATCGCCGAACAGGCCCGTATTGAGGACCGCAATCACTTTGAAGCCCTGCTGCCCCGAATTTATGAACTGGGTGGTAAAATCCCCAATGACATGAAAGAATTTCATGATATTTCCGCCTGTCCTCCGGCCAAACTACCCGATGATCCCGAAAATACTAAAGAAATTATCAAGGTACTGCTTAATGCGGAAAGATGTGCGGTTCGTGGTTATACAGAAATCTGCAATATGACCGCCGGTAAAGACCACAGAACTTATGATCTGGCACTTTCCATACTCCATGAAGAAATAGAACATGAATCCTGGTTTGAAGAATTCCTGGGAGAAGGTCCTTCCGGACACTTCCTCAGAGAAGGTGAGTCCTCACCCTATGTTTCAAAGTTTCTCTAAACGTATTTAGCTCCAGCATAAAATCTAACCATAAAAATGATATCAAAAAAGGGGGGCCGTTTCCCGAAAGGAAACGGCCCCCCTTTTTATCTAAGATTAAAAAATTATAAGAAGCTTAACTCAATCTTAACCACGGTCGGTAAGGCCCAGTTTTTTTACAGCCTGACTTTCTGTGTCACCCGATTCATGGGCTACCTTTATTTCTTCTTCATCCTCGGTAAACACCCGGGCATCAAGCCCAATACTCTGCATCTCCCGAATCAGTACCTTAAATGATTCAGGAACATTAGGTTCCGGTATATTTTCACCTTTAACTATAGCCTGATAGGCATCAACTCGACCCTCTACATCATCTGATTTGACGGTCAGCATCTCCTGTAAGGTATAAGCTGCCCCATATGCTTCCAGGGCCCAGACCTCCATTTCTCCAAAACGCTGTCCACCAAACTGAGCTTTACCACCCAGCGGCTGCTGGGTAACCAGAGAATAAGGACCGGTAGAACGGGCATGTATCTTATCATCAACCAGATGGTGTAATTTCATGATATACATATAGCCCACCGTAATCCGCTGGTCAAACTTTTTCCCGGTCCGTCCATCATAAAGCTCGGTTTTACCGTCAGTGGCAAATCCGGCCTGTTCCAGAAGCTCTTCTATGTCCTCCTCCAGAGCTCCATCAAAAACCGGTGATTCCATTCTTAAACCGAGAGCCATTGCCGCCCGGCCCAGATGAGTTTCCAGCACCTGGCCAATATTCATTCGGGAGGGTACACCCAGAGGATTTAAAACAATATCCACCGGTTCTCCATTGGGTAAAAAGGGCATATCCTCTTCCGGAAGTATCCGGGAGATTACTCCTTTATTACCATGCCGGCCGGCCAGTTTATCACCCACCTCAATTTTTCTTTTGGTGGCCACATAAACTTTAATTAAGCGGTTTACACCCGGTTTAAGATCACTTTCTTCAGAGGTAAATGATTTAACATCAACCACAATACCTTCCTCTCCATGCGGAAGTTTTAAAGAACTATTGCGCACATCTTTGGCTTTTTCCCCAAAAATTGCTCGCAGCAGACGTTCTTCAGCTGAAAGTTCGGTCTCACCTTTGGGGGTTACCTTACCCACCAGGATATCACCCTCCTGGACTTCGGCACCCACCCGGACTATACCGCGATCATCAAGATCCTTAAGGGCCTCTTCACCAACATTGGGGATCTCCCGGGTAATTTCTTCCGGACCCAGTTTTGTATCCTGGGCCTTAGCCTCATATTCCTCAATATGAACCGAGGTAAACACATCATCTTTAACCAGGTTTTCACTTATTAAAATAGCATCTTCATAATTATATCCTTCCCAGGGCAGGAAGGCCACCCGAACATTTTTGCCCAGGGACAGTTCTCCCTGATCTGTGGCCGGTCCATCGGCAATAATCTCACCCTCTTCAATACGTTCATCCTTGCGGACAATAGGAACATGATTCATACAGCTGCCCTGATTGGATCTCTTAAATTTCATTAATTTATAAGTATCAATCTCTCCCTCATCATTTTCAACAACCACTTTCCGGGAAGTCACTTTTTTTACTTTACCCGAATTACGGGCCACCATTACTGCTCCCGAATCCTTGGCCGCTTTTTCTTCCAGTCCGGTGGCCACCAGCGGGGCATCGGTTTTCATCAGAGGTACCGCCTGGCGCTGCATGTTGGCCCCCATCAGAGCCCGGTTGGCATCATCATTTTCCAGAAAGGGGATCAAAGCTGTGGAAACTCCGACCAGCTGTTTGGGAGATACATCCATATAGTCTACTTCCTCAGGATGAAATTCCTGTATATCCCCCTGATAACGGCCCACCACATGGTCTCTGGTAAAATAGTCATCTTCATCAAGGGGGGAGTTGGCCTGAGCCACAACATTCTCATCCTCATCATCGGCGGTCAGATGTACAATTTCATCCTGAACCTGACCATCCTCAACCACCCGGTAGGGAGTCATGATAAACCCATAGGGATTTGTTGAAGCATAGGTGCTCATAGAGCAGATCAGACCGATATTCGGTCCTTCCGGGGTTTCAATGGGACAAATCCGGCCATAATGAGTATGATGCACATCCCGGACATCAAATCCGGCCCGCTCCCGGCTGAGACCACCCGGCCCCAGAGCACTTAAACGGCGCTTGTGGGTCAGTTCGGCCAGGGGATTGGTCTGGTCCATAAACTGAGAAAGCTGACTGCTGTTAAAGAATTTCTGAACCACAGAAATAACCGGTTTGGTGTTCATCAGAGCCCGGGGGGTGGAGGCATCCATCTTATTGGTGGTCATTCTTTCCTTAATGACCCGCTCCATCCGGGACAGTCCGATCTTAAACTGGTTCTGCAGCAGTTCTCCAATGGTTTTCAGTCTTCGGTTGCTCAAATGATCAATATCATCTATCCGGGCCTCTGGTTTTTCATCAACTAAGTTCAGCATATATCTGACAGTTTCTATGATGTCTTCTCTTTCCAGATGTTTTTTATGGGGATCAACATCCCGCTTTAACTTCTGGTTGATCTTATACCGGCCAACTTCAGCTAAATCATAACGGTCATCATCAAAAAACAGAGATTCAATAAGCTCCTCGGCATTCTCCACCGTTGGTGGTTCACCGGGACGCAGCCTTTTATACAGCTCAATCAGGGCCTCTTCTTTGCTTTCCGTATTATCCCGCTCAATTGTATCCTGCATAACTTCATGACCATCAAACAGCTCCAGCAGCTCAGCATCACTGCTGTAGCCCAGAGCACGGAATAAAACTGTGGAAGGCATTTTTCGGTTTCGATCAACTCTTACCGCTATTATGCGTTTTTTATCATATTCAAATTCAATCCAGGTCCCCCTATTGGGAATTATCTTCCCTTCAATCAGCCGCCGTCCATCTTTGGTGCGCTCATCATCAAAGTAGACTCCAGAAGACCGGGTCAGCTGATTGACAATAACTCTTTCGGCTCCATTAATAATAAAGGTTGCTTTGTCAGTCATCAGGGGAAAATCTCCAATAAACACTTCCTGTTCTTTAATCTCACCAGTATCTTCATTAATTAAACGGGCTTTGATCTGCAGCCTGCCCGAATAAGTGTTATCACTTAACCGGCACTCTTCAGGTGTCAGTTCAGGATCTTCCAGGTGGTAGTCCAGCAGTTCAAGCACCAGATTTTCGGAAAAATCTGTAATTGGGGAGACTTCCTCAAAGGCCCCCTTAAGACCTGATTCCAGAAACCACTGAAAGGAATCCTTCTGGGTGGCCAGTAAATGCGGCAGGTCTACAGCATCCTCGATCCTGGAAAAATTATACCGTTTTCTTTTTTTCACCATGTAGTTTTACCCTCCACTTTTTTGATATAAAAATCAAAATAAGACATCCTCCAGCCAGCAAAATATTGCCCGTTCTGCAGCATACAAAAAAAATGCAGTCCGAATAATCAGCTGCACTACGTGTAATTATTTATATTATAGCCTCAAATTAAAGCCTTAAAATAAGTCTCAAAAGTCCATAAAATCCTAAAAAAAATGAAAGTCCAAAAATCCTGAAATAAATTTCACCTTAAGTAATCTCACAAATAATTTCACAGCTGTAACTTCAGGATACTGCTTTTTTCTCTGCTGATAATCTGATTACTCTACTCATAAACTGAATCCCACAAAAAATTTTTACAGCAAACATTAATATATCATAAATAATTTCATTATGCAACACCTGATAGAAAAAAATTTGCCCTAAATCCGAAAGAATTATCAATTTTAACCTTTATTTAGGTTTCAAGATCAACTACATCAGTCACCTGCAGTGCTTTATAAACAATCAAAAAGACCACACCTCCACCCAGGGCTGTCAAAAGCTGGGGCAGAGACATCATCCGGGCAATATTTTCAGGAACATCAATAAACAGCCGAACTGCAGCTGCCAGGAGCAGAAATTTTACCACAGCTCCGGCCCCAATACCCAGATATTTGTTTTTGTTTTTCAGCAGACCAAAAACAATAACCAGCAGGGCATTACCACCGGCAATAAACGGAATCATGGGGCCCAGGGGAGGGGGCAGGATACCGGTCACAAAAGCGGTTAACGGAGTCAGAATACCAATAATCACTCCACTGCTGATTCCCACAATCATTGCCGCCAGAAAAAGGACCATATTAATAATCGGACCGGTAACCGGCTGGGGAAAAGCACCCAGCTGAAAAACCAGAGCCAGGGCCAGAAGAATAGCAGTTCGAGTAATCCACCTTGTTCGCAATCTTCTATTATCCATAAGTCATCACCTCGTAGAATTATGTTATTTTTAATTTAATGCTGCAAATTCAAAGCGGCAGTTTGAACCTGATTAATAAAATAAAGGAAGTTCTGGCTGCAGAATTATGCTGATTGGCCGTTCAGTTTTCGATGTGAACGATCATTTGAAAGTTCTGTCCACCCGGCAATACACAGTACTTTTTTTTTAGATGGTAGATGGATAACCACCCTGCCGGCAGTGAGATTTTTTCAGCTCCGAAAGTTAGAAAAAGAAGCTCATCTTCATTTCCGTTTTGTTAAAATATTGATATAGTTTACTGCTGCTTCATTCAGGAAAGGAAAATACAGGTTTTTATTTGGTTCTGGTCATCAGGACCGCTGTGTGTTTGCCTATAATCAGGATCCCGGCCCCCAGAGTGAAGTAAAATAGAGCCCCCCAGCCCATCCCCAGAGCAAAAACTGCGGCCGGAGGAAGGAGTCCAAAACCAATAATGGAGCTCAGTGAGGTCTTTCTGGTCAGAAAATAGCATAACAGCCAGCTAACAAAAATCGGAAACAACAGACCTGGTTCTATAAACAAAATTGTCCCCGAATAGACGGCTATACTTTTTCCTCCCCGGAAACCGACATAAATCGGAAACATATGCCCCAGAACCGCGGCTCCGGCCGCCCAGTAGACATATACAGCTTCAGCACTCAGCCACCGGGCCATCAGGCAGGCCATCAGACCTTTCCCCACATCAGCGGCCAGAGTTAGCAGGGCCGCCCGCCCTCCGGCAGTACGGTATACATTCATGGTACCCATATTATGGCTTCCAAAATCCCGGATATCGGGAATACCATACCCCCGGCCGATTATTAAAGCAGAGGGTACTGCCCCCAGAAGATAACCAATAATCACTACCGCCAAAAACATAGGCCTCACCTTCTGGCAACATTATAATAAATTTCTGTCTTTTTAGCAAAAAATTTTGCCCGGGATTGTAACAGATCTTTTTCCAGATACCGCACAGTACCAGTCACCCGGCCGGCTCACAGCTAAATATTTTATCTTAATTGCTGATAACCTAATTATAATTCTCTATGAACAAAGGCCGATCACACCACAGAAAGCCGGTTTTGAGCTGCCTGACATAATTTTTCTTTATTAAAATAATAACCTTTGACTTCATCCTGCAGTAAATCCAGTGTTTTTTTGCAGCTTTCTGCAGCTGGACCCCTGGCCTGCAGCTCAAGTGAGCTCACCCGGCCGCCCTCGATGTGGGCTGTAATTGGCAGCAGCTTATTTTGATGATAACAGTTTATCTTCACTGAGAAAAGAGGGGTTTTACCCAGCACCCAGTCTGGAGAACAGTATTTATCTTTAAGGGTCTTTAGGGCGGGGATCTGCTCCGGGTTTTCATATATTATCTCCACTGGTTTATTGTAGCTCTGTTTTGCCTGTTCAATAAGCAGCCGGTAAACACCGGAAACAGTGAGCCCGGGATTGATTTCACAGAGATTGATAACCGGAGAAGGATTGGAGCTTACACCTCTTTTGGGACCAATCTCTGGGGAACTCAGGGCCGGTTTTAGAAATCGGTGAAGTGATTCCAGCCTGCTGTTCAAAAGTAGAGTCCCGTGCTGATAGGACCTGTTGGACCCATGATAAAAAGCACTCCCGGAAAATTTTCTCCCGCCAATAAACAGACCATTACCCTCCGCAATTTTTGATTTAATACCGGCCCTCCGCAGTGCGCTCTGCAGCAGTTCAAACTGCTGCTGTTCATCATAATATTTATCCGGACTCAAAAAAGAAAAATTAAGGTTGCCGGAATCATGATAGACCGCACCTCCTCCCGAAGGTCGGCGCACCAGATCAGCCCCCTCTTTTTTCAGCAGCTGAGGTCTGGTTTCCAGCCAGGGGTTTTGATTGTGCCCCACAACTACGGAAGATTTGTTCTGCCAGAGATAAAGCAGTACTCTATCTTCGGCCAGTTCGGAAAAAAGCTGTTGTTCACGGGCAAGATTATAAAATGGATTATATGATCTGGAGATATGGACCCTGACTTTCATATAAAATTCACCTCACTGTTCGGTATACCTGGACTCAGTAGTCCCAGCCCATACTGCCCAGTTCACTGTAAATCTGAATTCTTTTTTCCAGGTCCGGATATCTCTTTACAGTCCGGGGTGCAAACATACCATTTTCTATACTGCGGGAGGCCATTTTTTCATGGCCGATTAAAGCCCAGGTGGAGTCAATCAAATTGCTGAATTCTTCATCTTCCAGCTTATCACAGACAAAAGACTGGCGGGGTGAGTTTATATCCTCACCACTTATCTGAAATAAATCCCGCTTTACACACAGTTTTTTAAGCCTGGTTAACTGCTGTTTGGTATTTCTGGTGGGCATATAGGCTACGGCCTTAAAGCCCAGTTCCAGAAGTACATCCAGCAGCTGGGGCAGATAATCATCCTCAAACTTCTGTTTCTTTTTATCACCGGTCACCGATTTTTCAATATCCCCCAGATAGGCATAGGAAGGTATGGCTCCCGCTGTTTCGGACAGTTCAATTACGGACTTCACGGGAGGACATTCCTTTTGGGCCGGAATATAAAAATAAGAGGTGTCTTTTTTTAACAGTCCCAGCAGATCATATTTATAATAGGGGTTTTTTTCATCTTCAAGATATGATCTGAGCTGAGGGCTCAAAAGATGGCCAAATTTATCCTCCAGTTCAGACAAAAGCCCCTCCCCTTTGCCCAGAGATTCAATGAGCCTTTCCGAGACCGCATACAGCAGATGTCTTTCTGTAACAGTACCTCCGTTTTCATACTCGGATAGGGGCAGGATATCTTTTTCAAAATCCAGGTCTACATCATATTCCCCAAAATAATCATTAAGCCTTTCTGTCATCCGGCCGCTGCGCTCTTTTCTTGCCCGACGATAGGGAGTGAAAAACTCCTGGACTGTTTCTATTTTATGATGGGGTACCCCATGTAGTGCCATGTAGGCAGTTGATTTCTGATCCGGATGATTCAACCGGTGTCCGGCCAGAGAAGTATCCGAAAAATCCACCCGGCATTCCAGCCCAATGGTAACTGGAAAGTCAAGTATTTTACCCGCCCTGATAAATTCCGGGGCCCCACTGATAGAATCATGATCCATAATTCCGGCGGTGGCCAGTCCAGCCTGAAAAGCTCTCCATACTGCCCCGGTGGGTGAATATGGGGAAAAAGAAAAGGTGGTGTGAATATGATTGTTGACCTGATTTTTACGAACCCTGGGCCGGGAGAGCTCTTCTTTTTTGATCAGATCAGATAATTCTTGTAATGCTTCCAGTCTGGTTTCGGTATTCGAACCCTGCAGTTTCTTTTCAAGTTCTTCTTTTTTATTCACGGCGGGTCAGCTCCTTTTTTCAGCGGTAAAATTCTTCTCTGCAGAAAAGACGGGCTTATATTCCTTTCTTATCTCTTTTCATTTTTTCTTTGGAAGAGAAATTATGCTCTGATTTATGTCCTTTTAGAGGCAGTATTTTCTGGTGAACGGCATCAACTATCCACTCCGGCTGAGGGAAAAAGGCCTCTTCCAGTTCTGTGGCCGGGGTAATCCAGTTTCGGGATCCAACTACCACCGGCGGCCCATCCAGATAATTAAAAGCCAGCTCACTGATTTTTTGAGCAAAATCGTTGAGATGGGAGCCTCGTTCACAGGCATCTCCGGTTACTATGATCCGGCCAGTCTTTTGGACAGAAGCCACAACTTTCTCATAGTTAAAGGGTACCACCGAACGGGCATCAATAACCTCGGTGGAAATATTATGCTCTTCAGCCAGAATTTCGGCTGCTTCAATTACCCTGTACAGAGTAGCTCCCAGGGAGAGTACGGTCAAATCCTCACCCTTCCTTTTTATATCCGGTTCACCCAGGGGAATTTCATAATCTTCTTCCGGGACCCCCTTTTCAGTTCTGAACTCTTCTCCCTTTCCGTATAATTTCTGTTTTTCAAAAAAGATAACCGGATCGGTGCCATTAAGAGCACTGGTCATCAGTCCTTTGGTATCATAAGGAGTAACCGGGAACACAACTTTTAACCCCGGTATATGGGATACCAGTGAAGTCCAGTCCTGGGAGTGCTGGGCTCCATATTTATTACCAATTGAGACCCGCAGAACCAGAGGCATATCCAGCTGCCCGGCACTCATCGACTGCCATTTTGCCATCTGGTTAAAGATTTCATCCCCGGCCCGGCCGATAAAATCCGCATACATCAGCTCCACCAGAGGGCGACCTCCACTCAGGGCATAGCCAACAGCCGAACCACAGATAGCAGCCTCCGAAATAGGGGCATTAAAAAAGCGGTGATAGGGCAGAGATTCGGTCAGCCCATTATAAACTGCAAAAGCACCCCCCCAGTCCCGGTTGTCCTCACCATATATGGTCAGAGACGGATCTTCATAACACTTATTGATTATGGCTTCAAAAAGTGCATCCCGGATCGAATACTGTTTTAGTGAGGAAACTTTCTGGCCCTCCTTAAAGGCACTTCTTTCCCGGTTGGCCAGTCTTTTAACCCGGGAATTTTCTTCTTTAGGAATTAAAACATCCGGCTTCCCGGTACCCCGGATTTCTTCTTTTTTATCCGAAAACATAAGCCGGCCTATCTCTTCCGGGTCTTCAAGATAAGGTGAAATTTCATCATCAGCCGAAATCCTGCAGATTTCGGTTAAGCGGTGCTGAATTTCTTCATCAATTTCTTTTATCTCACTGCTGTCAGTAATTTCATTTTTTAGCAGTTCTTCTTTATAGGTTTGAATACTGTCCACCTGTTCCCAGGCTTCAATCTCTTCTTCAGTCCGATAGGTGTTGGAATCCGAAGGAGAATGGCCGGTTAACCGGTAGGTCAGTGTATCCAGCAGAACCGGTCCTCGGTTTTCGGTGATAATCTTTTTTTTGCGCTGTACGGCATCAATTACAGCCAGTGGATTATAACCATCAACTCTTTCGGCATGCAGCTGCCTGGAGTTAACCCCGGCTCCAAAACGGGCCAGTTTATCAAAGGCCATGGTTTCTCCTGCGGTCTGACCGCCCATACCATACTGATTATTCAGGAAATTAAACAGGATGGGTAGACCTCCCTGGTAGTCTTCAGCCCACAGTTCATCATACTGGCTCATGGCTGAAAAATTAATTGCCTCCCAGACCGGTCCACAGCCCAGAGAGCCGTCTCCGATATTGGCAATAACAATACCCTCTTTTTGCCTTACTTTTTTAAACAGAGCACAGCCCGCGGCAATGGGGGCCGATCCGCCCACAATTGCATTATTGGGATAAATACCAAAAGGGGTAAAAAAGGCGTGCATGGAACCACCCAGCCCCCTGTTAAAACCGGTCTCTTTGGCCAGCAGTTCAGCTGTCAGGCCATAAAATAAAAAGTT
>PWDW01000206.1 GCA_003553225.1 Halanaerobiaceae bacterium | reverse complement strand
TTTTCCGGAAGTTTGGTGACAAAATAAGCATCTAAACCATAATTGGCCAGTGAAACAGCCACATTAGCCTCTCCTCCACCATAAATAATATTGAACTTATCTGCCTGAACAAACCGCTCATGATCTGGAGGGGTCAGCCGCAGCATAATTTCTCCCATGGTTACCACTTTCTTATTCATTATAGCACCATCCTTTTTGATAATATTTCCTGACAAAAATTGGTTAACCAAATATCTTATTGCAATTTTTTATTGCTATTTTGTGGTTTCAATATTAATTATTTGATTCTGGCAAATTTATTTATTTGTTCTGACGGGCTTCTTTGATCTTGGTAATAAACTGTTCGGCGGTTCTGGTTACCCGCTCATAATCTCCTTCTTCAGCCCCGGCAATAAGAGCACTACCCACACCAACCGCATAGCTGCCAGCATCAATCCAATCTTTGACATTATCCAGATTCACGCCACCGGTGGGCAGCAGTGGGGCCTGAGGGATGGGACCTTTAATAGCCCTGATTATTTTGGGGCCAAATAATGTTGCCGGAAAGACCTTTACCACATCGGCTCCGGCATCCATAGCATTTTTTACTTCAGTTACACTCATTGCTCCCGGCATTACCGGTTTCTGATAGCGGTTACAAAGACGAACCGTCTCTTCATCAAAAGTAGGGCCTACTATATATTCAGCTCCGGCCAGAATGCAGGCCCGGGCGGTTTCAGCATCTAAAACAGAACCGGCACCCACCAGAATCTCATCACTGCTGTAATTATCGGTTACCTCTTTTATCACATCTACAGCTCCGGGAACAGTCATCGTAATCTCAATGGCCTCCAGACCACCAGCTTTAATGGACTCAACTATTTTCATTGCCTTTTCTGCACTTTCAGCTCTCACTACGGCCACAATGCCTGTATCTTTAATCCTCTGTAAACTTGCTTCTTTACTCATTTGCATCACTCCTGTTTAATTTTTTATAAATAAATAGAACTCAGGAACAAATAAAGGTTATACAATTAATTAGCTCTATCAGGTGCTGTTAAGATCAGCATAAAATTGACAGCAGCAGAAAGAGCTTTAAATTTACTTTTTGCCTAAAAAATAACACCTGAAAGATAGATTACCCCGGTAAGGGTAAAGGCACTCATCAGAGTAGTCGTCATAACAATCTGAGAAGCATAATCCGGTTCATTTTTAAACTCAACGGCAATGAGAGCTGTATTTACTGCCGAAGGGACCGCCGATGAAATAAAAAGCACTCTGGCCATTAAACCATCAATACCCAGAATATAGATCAATGCCAGAGCCAAAATCGGGCCCCCTATAAGACGCATGAATGCTGCCAGATAAACATCCAGATCCCCAAAATCGAGATCGGCCAGTGATATCTGTATACCAAGGGTTAAAAGAGCAACCGGAATTAACCCTTCAGCCATATATTCAATAGAGGGCCAAAGAAAAAAATCTTCCAGATTAAAGGGCATAAACTTCATAACAATTGCTGCTCCTACCGAATAAACAGCCGGCATTTTCAAGATCTTAATGATACTGTCCCGATAATTCATCTGTCCCCGACCTGCATTATAAAATCCCAGAGTATTGGTGGTTAGATTCTGGACCATTAAAATCATAATCTGAATAGCAACTGCCCGGGGCAGACCATCGAATACCAGAATTATTAGTGGTAACCCAAAATTGCCGGAATTATAAAACATTATGGAATTCTTGAGAGCATTTAACCTGGAAACATCAAGATTACGCATTCGGGCAATTATATTGGCCACCAGATTGAGAGCCAGAACAAAAACAATTCCAAAAACCAGAGCTCTTACAAATTCCAGCTGCAGTTCAGTTTCATATACTTTTAAAAATACCAGGGCGGGCACAAAGATGTAAAAATTAGCTTTACTGAAAGACCAGACATCCAGAGCAAACTTTTTCTCCATAATATAGCCCAGTAAAATTATCAAAAAAATAGGAGCTATATTATTTAAAATTATAAAAGAAAAAACTCTCATCATTTAAGTCTCCTTCTCCTGACTCTCTTTAGGCACTTACTCTCTTTAAACACTTACTCCCTGCTTTTTGAGAAAATCCAGACTTATTTTCAGACTCTCAAAAGGACTCCGCCGGCAGACATCCTGTTCAACGGCACACCATTTTACTCCTGTCTGTTCACAGGCTTCAATAATACCGGACCAATTTAAATTTCCTTCACCAATTTCGGTCATAATCTGACCTTCTTCTAAATCCATACCCATATCTTTAAAATGTACTACTTTCATTCTCCCGGCAGCTTTATTGATCCAGTGAATAGGATCTCCTCCCCCGGCCTGTACCCAGTAAGTATCCAGTTCAAAATCAAGAGCCTCCGGATCTGATTCCCGGAACAGTATTTCCAGGCCTGTGGATCCATCAAATTTTACAAATTCGAAATTATGATTGTGATAAATCAGCTGTAGATCTTGTTTTTGGAGCTCTTTACCTATTTCTGAAGCTTCCCGGGCAAATTTGACAAATCCTTCTTTAGAGCCCTGAAATTTACCGGGCATCGCCCCAATACCGACATATTTACAGTCCCACATCTTATGTTCTTTTACCAGACTATCAAGATCGTTTTTTAAACGGTCATAACTCACATGGGTGGCACATATTTCCAATCCAAGATCAGCAGTTAACTCCTTTAGACTCTCAGGTTCAATAGGACCAAATCCAGAAACCTGAACTGCTTTATAGCCCATATCTCTAACCTTTTTTAGAGTTTCGGCAATCTCCTCCGGGGTATCAGTATATTCCCTAACAGTATACAGCTGGGCTGCGGTTCTCATTTCAGTCATTTTTTATACACTCCTTTTTGTTGGTATTTAACAGGAAAAATGCAAATAAACTTTGGTCATTTGTTTTTTCTCAATGAAATAGACTTAAAAATGAGCTCTTCCAATTATCTTAATGAGTCCCCTCTACATCAAGGGTCTTACTCTCCTGGGTGCCTTCTTCATAATCCGAATCACGGACCCTTTTCTGCAGCTCTTCATAAAATAAGTCTTCATCTACCGGCAGCTCCACCCAGTCTCCCAGCCAGGAAGATAAATGCATGGCATTTGAAATTTCTAGACCCTTAATTCCTTCTCTACCTGGAGCCAGAAGGGCTGAAGAATCTTCATTCTCCTTTATTGCAGTGATCCAGTCCGTGAGAATTCCCCGGTGAGAGGTTGTCCTGCCGCCTGTCGGAATATCACATTTCCAGGTCTCCGGAGAACCAAAACCACCTTCATATTCTTTATTAAATGTTCTCTCCGGGGTCCGTAATCTCCAGAAAGTTAGTTCATCATCTTCAATAACAATTTTACCCCGATTACCGGTCACCTCAAAACGATTGGTACCCGGGGCATCAGCGGTTGTAGTTACATAGACCCCGGTAGCTCCATTTTCATATTCTACATAAGCGGTAACTTCATCTTCAACTTCGATATCATGATATTTTCCAAAATAGCAAAAAGCTCTAACTCTTCTGGGCAGACCACAGGTCCACTGCCATAAATCAAGATTATGTGGATTTTGATTAATCAAGACCCCACCACCTTCTCCAGCCCAGGTGGCCCGCCAGCCTCCTGAATCATAATAACTCTGTGAGCGGTACCAGTCAGTGATGATCCAGTTAGTACGTCGAATTTCGCCCAGTTCACCTGATTCAATTAAATCTCTCAGTTTCTGAAATACCGGCCTGGTTCGCTGATTATACATAATGGCAAACACAAGGTCATTTTGTTCTGCCCGCTCATTCATTTCTCTTACCTGACGGGTATATACTCCGGCCGGTTTTTCAATTAATACATGTAAATTGTGTTCAAATCCTTTAATAGCCTGGGGAGGATGATCATAATGAGGGGTGGCAATCACCACTGCCTCCAGGTTGTCATCAGCAAAAAAGTCTTCATCATTATCATACAGGGTGATATCCTCACCTAAATTATTTTTCACCCACTGCAGCCTTTCTTCATCAATATCACACACCGCCTCCAGACGGGCTCCGGGAATCTCACCATTAAAAATACTGCGGGCATGAGCGGTACCCATATTCCCAATACCAACTATACCTACATTGATCCGGGCCGACATATTAATTCCTCCTCCTTGTTTTTGTCAATTTTCCCTTTTATGCTAAATGTTATCTGTCAGAACTAAGGTAACAATTTTTTGTTTCCTTTTCATTATTTATTCTGTACAGCGGCCAGAACATCTTTTAGAGCATCAGCTGCCAGAGCAAATTTCTGAGGGCCACCTTCCGGTAAATCCGCATAATCATCTCTTTCCAGTTCTGATAAACCTTCAAAAGAACCCAGATGAGGCTCTAGAGAAAGAAAACCCGCAAAATCCCGCTCATAAAGTTCACTTAAAATTTCCTTAATTTTACCATCTCCATATCCTGAAGGCACCACACTGCCGTCACTGTAAAGGGCATCCTTGATATGCAGATATTCAATATAATCTTTCAGCAGCTCATAGGCCCGGGGATAGGTTTCCACACCACACTGGACAAAATTGGCCGGATCAAAAATAGCCCGAAAGTGATCACATTTAAGAGTTTCCAGCAAATCCAGACAGTGTTCGGCAGTATCACCATATATTTCTTTTTCATTCTCATGCAGCAGAGTTATTCCGGAACCGGCCGCTTCATGTAAAAACTTTTCCCATCTGGTTAAAACTTCCCTGCGGTATTTTTCCGGCTTATCTCCCTCGGGAATGAAAAAACTAAACATTCGTATATACTCAGTCTCCAGAATATCAGCCACCTTCATGGTATGTTTAAATAGATCAAAATGGGGATCAAAATCATCCGTAATCATAATTTTACCCAGTGGGGAACCGACCGCCGAAATTTTAAAACCTCTATCATCCAGCTGATTTTTGATTTCTTCTACTTCCTTAAGCGAATATTCGACCACCCCCTTACCATTGACACCCCGCATTTCAATATAACTTATATCATGATCCTCCAGTACATCCATCTGAGTTCTGAGATCCAT
>PWDW01000113.1 GCA_003553225.1 Halanaerobiaceae bacterium | reverse complement strand
CTAGAAGGAACTTGCGAGGTTGTTTGCTGATTAAACGCCAGTCTATTTCTAGTAGGCGAGTTCACTGAAACTTTCTTTGAAATAACGCATTGATAGTTTCAGTATTAGGCCATCGAGGCCGTCATGACGCAAACTTGGAGGCTGTGCCATCAGCCCTCCTGAGATATGGATATACCAACTCAGGCACTTAGACTATTACCATCTAAGCAGATTGTTGTTCTAAATATGCTATATTCCTACTCGCATTTAGATCAGCTTGGATATGATTTCCACAATCACAAGAATATAAATTTCCTTCCCGATTAGATTTTTTAATTTGACCACACTTAGAACAACACTGGGAGGTATGTTTAGGATCAACATATTCTACCTTAATTCCAGCTAATTTAGCTTTATACTCAATAAAGTTTTGAAGTTGATAAAAAGTCCAGCTATGGAGATCTCTATCAGCCCGATTAAGACTTTGAGCAGTTTGACGGATGTTTTCTAGATTCTCCATAACTATAGTCCCAACTTGCTCCTGCACGGCAAGATTAATAAGCTGGCGACTAATTTTATGGTTTAAATCAGTCATCCATCTCTGCTCTTTGTCATTAATCTTTTCAACAGCATTAACTTTTTTCGCTTGACCTAACTTTCTTCTTAAAGAACGGTATTTTTTCCGCATAAAACCTGCTTGGCTGCCATTATGAAATTGACGGTTGATTTCTTTACCATCTGGATTTTGAATACTAGCAACTGCCAATTGTTTAAGACCAATATCAATACCCATTATATTGGACTTATTATTCTCTTTATTTTCTAAATTAACAGTTACAGCAAAAAACCAGTTGCCATTCTTATAAAAAAGGCTGGCT
Source organism: Halanaerobiaceae bacterium (assembly GCA_003553225.1). Lineage (GTDB taxonomy): Bacteria > Bacillota > Halanaerobiia > Halanaerobiales > Halarsenatibacteraceae > T1SED10-99. The sequence goes on along the minus strand of PWDW01000113.1, from coordinate 4,184 downwards.
TTCCCCAGTTTACAATCATTTGCAATATGTTTCTGCAGCTTTTCCCATCTTTCAGTTTGTTTAACAGGAAAAGCAAATCTTTCACACCTGTTAGTATAAAGTGGTATGGAGATTATATGACCGTCAACCTCATAGTTTTGATTGTTATAACAAATAGGTTGATTCATTTTAAAAGTGATATTTTCTTTGTCTGAATCAGATTTTTTAAATTCCTTGTATAATGCTTTAACTTCCCTAATATTTTGATTTTTAACTGCAGAAGGCAGATTATGTTCTTTAAAATCAGCAGAACTCAATTTATTATCTCCTGCTTTAAGTTTCTCGGCAATGACCTGGCGATTTTTAACCACTTCTCTAATGTTTTCATGGAACACATTTTGCTTTCTATTAGTAGGTTCCAATAGTTCTAATACAAAAGTTATCTGCATCTCAATCACCCTGTTTTTAAATATGATCCCAGCCAGTTTCAGAATTTACATGAACTAACCTAGCAGCAAAACAGGCTCTAATCTAGAAAATTGTGTCTTAAATATATAATTCTGGAAATTGTATGAAAATACTTCTTTTAATATTTGGTTATGTTTATTGATTACTTAAAAATTTTTATACAAAACCAGTATAAAAACAGAAACAAAAAAACAATACCGATTCATCCCCGCCGATTAACATCAGCGGGGCTTTCTCGGAGGAACTTCGGTAATATGGGAGATAATGAAATTCCCGAAGAAGGTGGATATCGGGACTGGGAAACTTCGGCAACTATGAATGATACCTGGGGTTATAAGGTTACCGATGATAACTGGAAGACTACTGAAACATTAATTCAGCTGCTGGCAGAAATTGCCAGTAAAGGAGGCAATTATTTATTAAATATCGGACCCAAAGCAGAAGGTACTATTCCTCTAGCCAGTATTAACCGTCTGCAGGAAATAGGAGAATGGATGAAAACTAATAAAGTTGAGGTGTAATAATGAGTAAAAACAAAAAATTGCCGAATATAGTGGTAATCTTTGCCGATGATATGGGTTATGGTGATGTAGAAACATTTAATCCTGAATCTAAAATTCCCACTCCCAATATGAACAAACTGACATCCCAGGGTATTATCCTGACTGATGCTCATTCTTCTTCAGCAGTCTGTACTCCCAGTCGTTATTCTCTATTGACCGGGCGCTACTGCTGGCGGACCCGTTTAAAAGAGGGGGTACAGGGAGGATTTGGGGCCCCTCTGATAGAACCCACAAGAATGACTCTCGCCTCTCTGCTCAAAAAATATAATTATAAAACAGCGGCTGTCGGCAAGTGGCATCTGGGATTTGACTGGGTAACAGAAGGTGGAGAAAAACTGGCGGCAGTTAATGATGATAAAATTCAGCGGGATGAAGATGGCTTTAATATTGATTATACTCAGCCTCTTTCCGGAGGGCCCTTAGATCATGGATTTGATTATTATTTTGGGATATCAGCTTCCCTGGATATGCCACCTTATTGTTTTATTGAAAATGATCAGACTGTGGGAATTCCTGACCGGGAAAAAGAAGTTTATTATACCCAGCAGAGTAGAGGTTTACAGACTCCAGACTGGAAGGATGAAGAGGTAGATATTACTTTTGCGGAAAAAGCGGTTGAATTTATTGAAAAACAGACTGAAAATAATCCGGAAAAGCCTTTTTTCCTTTATTTGCCAACCTCTACTCCTCACAGGCCCAATGATATCCGTCCTGATTTTGTGAAAGGAAAAAGTGATGCCGGAGACAGAGGAGATATGGTTTTTCTTTTTGATTGGATTGTGGGTCAAGTTATGGATGCTCTGGATGATCAGGGAATAGAAAATGATACTTTACTGATAGTTTCCAGTGATAATGGGGCCCGGGCTATCTGTGCCAATGGCCGGGATTATGGTCATAAATCAAATGGGGACTGGCGCGGCCAGAAAGCTGATATCTGGGATGGAGGTCACCGGGAACCTTTTATTGCCAGATGGCCGGGAAAAATAAAAAAAGGGACAACCAGTGATGAACTGGTCTATCATTCAGATTTAATGGCGACCGTGGCTTCTATAGTTGGTGAAGAATTACCGAACGATGCCGGTGAGGATAGTTATAATATTTTACCTGTATTAAAAGGTGAAAGTTATGAAAAACCATTGAGAGAAGCGGTTGTGCATCATTCTTTGGCAGGACACTTTTCTTTGAGAAAAGAAAAGTGGAAATTAATTTGCAGTCTGGGGTCAGGTGGTTTCAGTGAACCAAAAGATCCTCAGCCTGAACCGGGAGGTCCTGAAGGACAGCTTTATAACCTGGAGGAAGATCCGAAGGAAACAAACAATCTGTGGCTTGAGAAACCAGAGATTGTGAAAGAATTAAATGAATTACTGCAAAAGTATAAAAATTCAGGGAAAAGTCAAACCAAAAGGTAATAAAACAAATTACAACAGCAGGCAAGAAAAGAATTTATGAAAGAATGGGAAAAATTTTCTCGTATCTTCAATAAGCCCCTGGGCAATAATTTGTGGGGCGGATGCCCCAATATTGTGTTCGAAGTGAGAAGTGAAGGAAGAAAGCTGGAAAAAGTGATCATTGGTGAGGTTAAGTATATCTTTCTGGCAAGTACGGCCCGTACGGGGCTTAAGGAACTGTTGGATTACTGTCAGCTCGTAAGGTACAGGAATGAAAGCGGCAATTATAATTTTGTCAGCAGTGAGGACAATGTGGAAGTTGTGGGTCTTTTGCTCATGGGAAGGCTAAGGGATGACCAGCAGGATGCAGAACAGTCCGAGCCGCTTCAGGGGCTTAAAATCAAGAAAGATGCTACCGGCGAGTAGAGGAAAGAGCCGATGTTTTCAACTGAAATAATGATCTAGAGGATTTTTATTTTGGCTGAAAGTATGTTGATATTGTTGCTACGATGATATTTATTGAAATAACACTATTTTGATATGTTCGGTGTCAGCTTTAGCCAGCATATATATTGATTTTTAATTACAGATAAAGTATAATTTGTATATAGGAAAATATTTCTTGCTGTAATAAATTTTGAAACAAAAAGATGTCAAAAAGAGGAGAATATTTTTGGAGGGCAACCAGATGAACTTAGAAAACTTAAAAAAAATATTTTCAGGTTATAATGAAATAAAAGCAGCTTATCTTTTTGGCTCTTATGCTGTCGGGAAACAAAACAGAAATAGTGATCTTGATATAGGTCTTCTTCTTGCTGAAGATTATGATCTAATGATAAAATTAGATATATTAACTAAATTAACAAAAAATAATTTTGATAATGTTGATCTGGTAATAATTAATAATGTATCTATTTTAGTCAAGTATGAAGTAATAAAACACAATCAATTAATTTTTTCTAAAGATGATTTTGATTCGGCAGCTTATTTTTCAAAGATTGTCAGATTGTATCTGGATTTTAAACCTTATCTTGAAGTACAGAGGATGTATCTTAAGGAGAGGATTCTTAATGGTTAAAAAGGAAGTACTGCAGAAGAGATTAAAAAAAGCCCAAGAATATCTGGGGTATCTTGAAGATATAAAAAAGCGATATAATAAAGAAAAATTCAAAAATGATCCGATGGTATTTGGCAGCATTGAACGTTTTTTACATTTATTAATTGAGGCTTTAATTGATATAGGAAACCATATTATTTCTGATCAAAATTTAGGGGAAGTTGAATTTTATAAAGATATTCCGAGGTTACTGTACCAGAATAATTTTATAAATGAGGATCAAAAAGAGATTTTTGAGCAAATAACGGGATTTAGAAATATATTAGTTCATGAATATTTAGAAATTGATCTTGATATTGTTTATGAAGTGCTTAATAATAATTTAGATGATTTAAAGTCGATAATGAGAGAGTATGCAAAATTATTATGAAAAATAATTCAGTTTGGATTTTTTAAAATATTATTTTGTCTTTCATTCACGAAATAATTATTGAGTATACAAGAGATTTTTTTATCTATTTATATAATGTTTCTGGGCCTGTCAGAGTATTTGAATTAAAGATTTTGTAGTCTTTATGGGTAATACCTTTCCCCCAGGCCTGGGGGAAACCGGAGACACATTTTACAATTTCGGGTATGCCAGTTGTCTCCAGACAATACTGGAACAGTGTTCATGGAAATACTCCAGAAGAAGTTAGAAAAAATGAAGAAGGATTACAAACAATGCGT
>PWDW01000166.1 GCA_003553225.1 Halanaerobiaceae bacterium | reverse complement strand
TGGTTTTAACCCTATTTAATCGATTTTTAAAAATTGAATATTTAAATAGTGGGATACTGTAGCTAAATTTTCATTACCATATTTTTACTGTAATATTTTTACTTTACATTGGATGTCTTGTAATATATCAACACCATATTTTTCATAACCATGTTCAAAAGCTCCCCGGGCCAGTTCGCCAGCAGTAATTGTACTAACCCCTCCATTCATATACTCCCATTTGTCAAGATGAAAGCCTTTTTCAAAAGGAGGATAACAATTGTACCATTCACCAGGAGAACTTTCCGGCATTTCTTCTTTAATTTTTTGATATGTCTTGATAATTTCAACACATTTATTATGTTCTATTCCCCGGTTAAGAGAATAAGCATTAGATAGAGTAACCTGTTTTTCAGTTGGGGTATCTCCCAAATCTCTTTTAACATCTGGGTTTTCCGGTACCATATGTGTGTAAAAATTGCCGTTCCAGGAAATTTTATTTAATCTATCTCGCAAATTATTAGCCAGTTTTTCATATTTTTCTGCTTCATTTTCCCGCCCAACAACTCGAAGCATCTCAGCCAAATATTCACAACTGACAGCCATTCCCGTATTATCACCATAAAATATATTAAATTCACCGGTTTCAGGATTAATCCTCATAATAGTTCCCGTACTATTCCTTTTAACATCATCTGCACTCTGAAAATCCCAGGTATCTATTGTATAACCTCTCTTTAAAAGCTGATATTTATCACTCCAGCGATAATCATCACTGGTGGAATACTGTACAGCTTTAATCGCATTATCTAGTTGCTCTTCCATCCATTGATCATCACCACAGGCTTTCCAGGTATAATAAATTCCTTCCAGATAAAGAAATTCCACATCATTTTCCACAGGAATTCTCATCCAGCGCCGGGTAGGATTACCGGGAATTTTACGAACAAAATCACCTCTGGCAAACTCTATATCACGCCAGGTTTGTTTTTCAGAATGACACATTTCCTTACATTTGTCCCAAATCATCCCATCTTCTCTTTGAGAATCAGAATAAAGTTCTATTCCAGTTTTTATGTCACTATCCCAGTATTTCATCCCTTTTAACGCATGTACATGATCTCTCAACCATGAAACATAATATTTATATTGTTTACCCCTGATTCTTAAAAATTTTGTATATCCCTTGGTCCAATCCTGATAAAGAGTATTATATAACCTATTTAATAAAGTCTCATATTTACCTGTATTTTCTTTGATTTCAGTTTTACAGTCCACTTTAAATGTGATTTTATCCTGTATTTTATCATTTTCATCTAAATAAAATACTATATGATTTCCCAGACTACCACTCACCATAAATTGAGTTATATCCCCGGCATCACTCTCAACATACTTTCTAACCTCACCATCATATACCACAATCTTCCCTCTACCAACTTTTTCTATTTCAACTTTATCCAGAGGTTTGAATATATTTTCATTATTCTTCAATTTTATCATTTTAAATACCTCCAACAATTAATTAAATAAGCCTTTCGAATAATTCTGAGCCTATGATTTCATAGGATTTTTAAAAATACAAGAAAGGCTTCACCACAATTTTCTAGAATTTAATAGTAGGAACTAAAACTCAAAAAAAGAAGGAGTGAAGCCTACTATAAATACTCGCGGTTTCAAAATGGAAGCTAATTAACCAATTTAGGGGGTAGTACTCCTGATTTTAGTGTTATTAATTGGAAATAACATAAATAATTACTGTTTACTTTGCATATTTTTCCCGCCAGTCATTTAAGTTCTGTATTAATCTCTGCTTTACTTCGTTAAATTCATGATTTTGATATAAATTCACTTTCTCATGAGGATCATTTTGTAAATCATATAATTCTCCCTGCTCATCTGAATCGTAAGTAATTAATTTCCACCTCTGATCCCGAATAGAGTAACCAAAATCATCCCATTGCACAACTACATAATCTTTCGATTCTGATTCTTCCTTTAAAACTGGTAATATACTCTGGCCCTGAACATCCTCAGGAATGTCTGCACCAATTAAGTCAAGCATAGTCGGCATAAAATCAACTCCTTCTATTAAATCGTCATATCTACTCCCTGACTCTATTTCTCCCGGATAACGTATTATTAGGGGAACTTTATTAACACCTTCATACAGAAATATTCCTTTGTGACTCATACTATGTTCACCAATCATATGACCATGATCACTATTCAAAACAATTATTGTATTATCAGCAATACCCAGTTCTTCTAAATAATCTAATATACGACCAATTTGGGCATCCAGATGAGAAATAAATCCCAAATACCTGGCAGCGTGTTGACGATGATCCTCTGGAGAAATCTTATCCATATCCTTGTATTTCCAAAAATCCCGTACTGTCTCAGTTTTATTATTTATACTTTCTCCATTATCATCAAACCAATCATCAGGTAATTCTGCAGGATCATACATGCTGGCATAAGGTTCTGGTGGAACAACCGGTGGATGAGGATCATCAAACGATACTCTTAATAAAAAAGGTGCTGTATAATCATAGTGATACAACCATTTCATCGCTTCATTTGCCAGTAAATAACTCTTGCTAACTTCTACTGGAGCAGGATATTTCCCATGTAACACACAATCAGAATTATCAACTGGTTTATTAATAAAAGTTATATCCGAAAAATTATCAGGATTAAAGGGAACTTTTGAAGGTTTGGTAACACCAAATCCATCTTCAACATAGTCATGGTATTCCCAGACTTTACCAGCATAGCGTCCACAATGGGTTTTCCCTATATTGGCTGTTGAATATCCGTTTTCCTGATAATATTCAGGTAATAATTTTTCTGATTTAGGTAAGTTATAGCCATTTTGTAATACTCCATGACTAAAATTATACTTACCTGTTAAATAAGTAGCCCGACTCGGAACACAAACTGGACTGGAACAATATGAATTAGTAAACACAGCCCCTTCTTCTGCCAGACGGTCTATGTTGGGAGTTTTTACAATAGAATGTCCCATATAACCAAGAGTATCTGCTCTTAATTGATCTGCCATTAGCCATAATACATTCATTTTACCTGTTTTTTTTAAAGATTTTTGTACCATATCTTTATTAAATGAACTTTCATCTTTATTTTTTTCATTATTTTCTTCTGTTCCTGTTAATTTACCTTCTTCAACTAATTTATTTCTAAAAGCTGAAAAACTTTTTCCTCTTTCTTGTTGCCTATCTTTCCACGGTTTTGATACCATTTTATCCCTCCTAATAAGTTTAAATATTCAATCTTATTTTAATGTATAAACCATTTCAGTTTTCCTAAAATGGTTTATACTCAAAATTTTTCTTCCTTAATATATCCCAATTCTCTCAGGCAATGGATCAGCAGTCATAGCCATTCTATCGGTCATTCGTTCAAGCATTTTCATTTTGATTTTCTGGTACTCTGAAGAAAACCAGAGATTGTTGTTTTCTCCCGGGTCTTCCTTTAGATCATATAATTCACCGGTATCCTGACCATGCATGTTAATTAACTTATACTCATGGGTACGGACCATGGTACAGTATTGAGCCGGATCATTGGGGTTAGAATTATAATATTCACAATAGACATCATCACGAAAATCATCTTCAAGTTCACCATTTTGTTTTATATAGGACCAGAATGATTTTGTCTGCATACCGGGATGACGTTCCAAACCTGCCGCTTCTAAAATAGTGGGGGCTAAATCACCCAGTTCAACCAGAGTAGAAGACCTTCTTCCTCCTTCAATTGTGCCCGGATAAGAAACAATTAAGGGCACCTGAATGGCTGGATCATATAAAAAAGGCCCTTTTATGTATAGCCCATGATCACCAAGCATCTCTCCATGATCTGATGTAAAGATAACAATAGTGTCTTCTTTTTGCCCGGTTTCTTCCAGAGCATCAAGCATTCTACCTACCTGGGTATCTATGTGTTCAACCATAGCCCAGTAAGCAGCTTTTATCATTCGATGATCTTTTTCTGTTCTTTGATCATAATTCTGTCTTTTATGGAATTTTTTCTGATAAGGAGGTTTATTCTCCAGTTCACCTTCTACATAATTGGGTAAAGGTATTTCATCCAGACAATCCAGATATTTTTCCAGATAATCATCAGGAGGATCTAGAACAAAATGAGGATCAAAAATATTAACTGAAAAAAGCCAGGGATAAATTGATTCTCCATATCTTTTGATAAAATCGATTGCTTTTTCCGCACAAAATGTTGCCTGATGATGTTCACTATCCATTCCATGCTGAACATACTCACAATCATCGCGAACAGATTTTTCAAATTCCACTCCCTTTTCACTTAACCAGTGCATATAGGCACTAGAGTCAAAATGATCACTGGCCGCATGATCCCAGTAAAATTCAGAATAACCATCATCAATCCGGGGTTCTGTGCCTTTATAAAATGCATCATCATCTATATGATACCAACCCTCCGCCCCAAATTTTTTAATACGATGGTCACAGGCTGAAAGATGCAGCTTTCCAGATAAACCACAGACATAATCATCTTCATCCAACATTTTAGTTATTAATGTTTCATCTGACTGAATATCCTGACCATTTTGTCTTAATTTGTTGGTCACAGGATATCTTCCAGTTAAAAAATTACCTCTACTGGGAGTACATAACGGATTCTGAGCAAAACAATTTTCAAAAAGAACTCCCTCCTCAGCCAATCGATCAATATTTGGAGTGTCAACAAAATCATTACCATAACAGCCTAAAGTATCAAACCGCTGAGAATCGGTACAAATCCAGAGAATATTAGGTCTTCCCTCTTTATAATTAATAACTTTTTTATCACTCATGTTTTTCACCTCTTATATTTTTAATAGTGATCATTCATTTGAGTTATCAGGTATAATGCCAGATTTATTCTATTTAACTTTTTTTAATATCATCTGGCACAGAAATCTCAAAATCTTCTCCTTTTTTATTAACTTCAATAATCCCAGAAGGTATGGGTAATTTAACTGAGTAATCAAAAGACGTCTTTTTAGGATCCACCTTTATTTTTTTACATCCTGGTTCAAGAATTTCAAAACCTATTAATTTTCTTAAGAAGAATTCACAGGGATAAGCCGACCAGGCATGTGATTCTGTCCGCAAAATTTCTGTAAAATGATCACCATTTCGCCAGCTACCATTTAGTGTCCACTCCTCAAAGGTTGATTGGGCTCCCCGATCAACCATTCTTGTAACCCATCTTTTATCAATTATTTCTAAAGCAAGATCAAAGTAATTCACTTTTTCAAGAGCCTGTAGTACAAAAGCACTAAAAAAGGGTTGGGCTTCTGTATAATCAATATTTTGTTTTATATATAATTTATTAATTATATTATCTGCCATATCATCCGGACATAAATCCCATAAAATAGCAGCACAATTAACATGTTCACTTATTTTACTAGATAAATCCCCTTTAATATTGGCATCTACAAAACAACCCGCCTGCTCATCATAAAATCTTTGACTAAAATTATTTTTAATCTTTTTAGCAATATCTTTCATTATATCTCCAGTATAAGAATCTCCCTTGATCACTGACATTTGAGCAACTATTTTTAAAGTTTTATAAAATATAGCATTTAGAACAGCACTTTCTCCCCTGGTATCAACATCAGCCCAGTCAATAAATATACTATAAGGCACTTCATTCAACATACCGTAATTATCAAGATACTGCATAAAAGTCTGCATTATCTTTAAAATATTAGGATAAAATTGATGAATCCATTCTTCTTCACCTGTATACATATAATGTTCCCAAATTCCATTAATCCACCATAAATTATAATCTATGAGTATATTATCCCAGTCCCAAATATTGTTAGTAATAGCAGGAATCAAGCCATTAAAATGCTGAATTGAACTACATTGTCTTAAATATTTAGCAGGCAGCTCTGTATCTCCAAAGCAGGAATATATTTCACCCAGAGTTACAGCTGAAACATCCCCTAAAAACTGTCCCTGTTCCCGCCAGGGAGTATCCATGATAAATTCATTACTACATAGCCTAACAGTATAACGGCTTATTTCAAATAGACGATTATATTTTTCATTATCACAGTTAAAACTACCTTTTTCCTGATAAGGGTAAGTATTAATGATTCCTTTAAGAGAATTTAATTTTACCTCTTGAAAACATTTATGAAATTGAATTTTAACATATCTGAAGGCTTTCCAGGTATAGGGGCGAAAATACTGTTTTCCTTCTTTCATGGTATATCTATCTGCAAATGTACATTCAACTGAATTATTAAATTCTCCATCAAAAAGTCTTTCTGCATAACCAATATCCACTATACCACCGGCAACTCCTTCAAGTTCCAATTCTAAAAAGGCTGTAATTATTTTTCCAAAATCAATTATTATATAGGGGGCATATATACCATCAAAATTTTCTTCCTGATGTTTGGTGCTATTTTTTATAATAGTTGTGCCCTCTTTTTTTAATAAATTGTCAACTCCTTCAATTTTTGCATGTTCTAACTGTTTTCCATTCATCGAAAGTTTAATGGATAGATCATGGCCCCTCATTCTATTCATTAAATCAATAGTTTCTCCTTTATCTTCAATTTTTTCCGGAAAAACTTGATTTTCCGACATATATGGGATTTCCCGGGGTATTAAATTGGTCCAGGGGCCATCTTTAACTATCCGGGCTGATTCCCAATTTGAATCTTCAAATCCTGTTCTTTTCCATCCCTGTGGTATATTGCGGGCATCCACATGTTCCTGATAAGGATTATATTGAGCCATTTCAAACTTCTGAGTATCTTGTGCCCAGGAGTTAGCTTTTTGTGTTCTCCAGGAATTATCTGAAGCCAGGACGATATCCCCACAATCATCTACCAGCTCTGCTAAAAAACCTCCTCTGGTATTAGGAATATTACCTACATAATTAACAATTACTGCTATACAATTTTGTCCTTCCTGAAGGTAAGACCCTATCTTTCGCATATCATAATATTTAAAATGAGATACCGACTGTAAGGAACCATCTCCTACCATTTTTCCATTTATATATAAACGGTAACGACTATCAGCAGTAATATAAAATTTGTATTTATTAGAAAAACCTTTTATGATAAATTCTTTGCGAAAATAATAATATGTATTTTCTTTTTTCCCCTTCCCATTACACCAGATCCAGTCTCCAACCCAATCACGATTAGCCTCTATACCTGTAAACTTTTTAGTTAAACTCATATTTTTTCTCCTTAATTTTATTTTCAAATATTCCTAAATGAAATATTCCTTTTATCTGGGATGAATTTTATTATATTTACTTCTCTTCATGAAATTATCATTGATTTTATTTAATTTTTTTCTTAATATATCATGCAAATTATCTTTTATATTTTTATAATCAGAATTATCAATTAAATTATTTAATTGATATGGATCTTTTGTTAAATTGAAAAGTTGACCAGGGCCTGAAACTAAAAAATTAGTACACATCCAATTTTTTGTAATTATTGTTCTATAAGCATCCGGTTCGAAACTTCCATAAAAATTTCTTTCAAATTGCAATAAAATTGAATCTTTTAAGTAGTCCTTCTCATCATAAATTACTGGACTAAAATCTTTACCTTCTACATAATTGGGTATGTCTGCACCAATCATCCCCAACAAAGTAGGCATAATATCTACTCCACTAATTAATGCATCAGATTTTTTACCTGAAGAAATTAATTTAGGATACCGAATTAATAAAGGAATCTTGCTTGATTCGATTTCAGGTCTACTTTTATGTCTTCGACCATGACTGCCCATCATATCACCATGATCAGAAAAATAAAATATAATTGTATTATCAATTTCTCCTGTTTTTTCCAATGTATTTAAAATTCTACCAATATTATAGTCCAAATTCGATATTTGAGCATAGTAACCTCTTAAAAGTTTTTTCCATTCTTCAAAATCCTCATGATCTTCTGGTACATTAGGGTTTAAATCTAATTTTTTTTCTTTAAATCTTTCCATAAACTCTTGTGGAGCTTCATTGGGAGGATGTGGAGGCTCTAGTGAAATAACATGAAACCATGGTTTTTTTTCTTGATTTCTTAACCATTTAATTGTCAAATCAGTTAAAGCATCTGTTTGATATCCCTGTAGCTTCTTTATAGGATGGGGATGTGGTCCTGTAGAATATTCAGTATCCCATGGTCTGTTTGAATTCTCCCATCCCAACCATTCATCCCATCCTGGTCGAAAAAATGGAGAAACAAAATGGCAGGGGCAATCTCCTCCTGAAAGATGCCATTTGCCCATATGTGAAGTATAATAACCAATATCCCTTATTTCTTCAGCCAGCATTCTTTGCTCTTCATAAGGAGGAACAAACAAAGATATCACGCCGTGACTGGTTATATATTTCCCTGTATATAGTGAAGCTCTAAAGGGCGAACAAAGTGGAGTATTAGCATAAGCATTTTCAAATTGTATTCCTTCATTAGCTAAACGATCAAGATTAGGAGTTTTTATATTTTCATTTCCATAACAACTAAGGGCCTGAGACCTATGCTGATCAGAAAATATCCATAATATATTAGGCAGTTTTTGTTGCATTTGAAACATCCTTATATTTAATATTTTTAACTTTTTTAAAAAACAGAGGTTAAAAACAGAGGATATTTGAAAAAATGTTTTACAAAAACTTTTTCCAATATTGAACACTATTTTTTAAATCTTCAACAACTTTTAAATCCTCAGGATACCGTTCTCGATGAGAAATTTCCAAAAGAAATAATACATTTTTTGCTCCTCCTTGTTCAAGAACTTTCATAATTTTTTCTGGATCAATTATTCCCTTTTTATTCATTTCACTGGTAAAAGGCCAGTGTCTGCTGCGATCTTCTTCAGTTTGTTGAATATGAACAACTGGAGACTCAGAACCCAGCTCTTTACACCATAAATATGGATCTCTTTGATCAGGATGGGGAGCATGCCCAACATCAAGACAAATTTTCATTGGCACTCCTTCATTCTGTTTATTTACTCTATTTAAAAGTTCTTTTGTCTCTTCAATAGTCCAGCCCAATTCTCGAGGCACTGACATAGGCTCAAACATTATATATTCAAAATCTTTTTTTTGAGCATAAACAGCTAACTGCTGCCAGTAAGAAATAGCTTCCTTAAGCAATTTTTCTTTTCTCTGTTCATTATAACAATCGTTCATTGATAAAATTCCAAAATGACTTCCACTTGCTCGGGCGCCAAACTCAGCAGTAATATCAAAAAAATCCTTAAACCATTTAAACCAAACTTCACGCTGCATTTTATCAGGATGAAGTAAGTGATTTACTCTTGTGAAAGCACTGGTAAATGTAGTATTAATGTTTATATCATATTTCTGACAATTTTTGTTAATATTGGCAATTTGCTGTTTAATTATATTTTCAGGTAAAAAAGGATTTAAAAGATCAGCAACAAACTGTACATATTTCAGGTTAAATTCTTCACTTACCAAACGAGTCCATTGTTCAGGCTCAGGATACCTATTAATTGCAAATCCAGCATTTATTCCCAATTTAAATTGTGTCATATTTATATCTCCTTTTTGTTATTTGCTTTGATTTTAATACTATATTTTCTTTCTCATATTATGAACACATTCAACTTTTGTTAATATTTTTTAAAAAACACTAGAAGTTCCAGAAACAAATAGATTAGTCCACTTTTTTCCATTTTTCCATTTTCACAGCAATATCAAAACTAAATTCAACATTAGTCTGTAAACCAATATTTAATTTTTTATTTTATAAAATGTATTACTTTTCATTTTTTTCAAGAAAAGCTGGTTCATTTTTTTATCCAGGAAATCCAGGATTAGCTGTCATAATAAGAAACAAATTAAAATCAGACAAAATTATATTAAATACCCTTTTCACAGAGTTACTTACAATACAACAATAATCTATCATTTAATTTTTTAATATATTCAAATTATTATCTTTATGTAATTTCCCCAAATCCTATTTTATGGTAGAAAAACTATATTTATCATGTCTTTGTGTAGGTTTTCTTATATTATATATTCATAATACCAAAAATATTTTATGATGTCAATTATATGAAAATAAAGCTGCATTCTATACATTTATATTTATGAAATGTCCCTCACTAAGTGAACCATTATCGAACTTCACTACTATGATTAACAACCTACTGGCCAATTATTAATGTCGCCCAAGTTCTGTCCCGGTGTAGGGAAACCTGTGTCTAATAATATTTAACGTCAACCCTGATATAGATATCGTAGCCACCAAAGAAACCGCTGAAATTTGCTATCCCGGAGTCTTCTTTCTCCAGATTTTTTTGAGTGTGCCAGGTTTTATCCATGAGTTTGACTATAGGCTCTCCTGTTGGTTTGATACTCCAGGCCCTGTGCCACAGTGCTGAAGGCTCCCGCCAGATCCGGTCCTCCCAGAATTACCACAAAGTGGTAGGATTCACGACAGGATGGGCAAAGCTAGCTTTAAAAAAATCTCTAAGATAGTCTGACAGCAGCTCATTATCTTCGATGCTGATGGTAAACTCTGTTAACTCAAGGGACATTGCGAAGAGATCAAACACCCTCCACAGCCCCTCTGGCGGCATACTGTTTGTCTTTTTGAATTTTTATTCTCCAAACACAGTACACTGACGCAGTGCATATCCCATTTTATCCTCCCCTTTTTGCAGCTTCAACCGTATAAATCGGGTCAATTTGGATTCAATATCAATCAGATTAATACCTCTCCTGTTGTCTACCTCACTATGTACCACATTCCACTCTTTCCCCCCTTCAGAAAATAAAATTTTATATTCTAAAGCATATCTTTCTCCCCAGTTAAGATTGATCCTTTCCACCTTTCTTATTGTTTCCAGATCAATTTCAAACCACTGATCTTCACCAGCTTTACTTCGCCATTCAGTCTTCCTGGCACCATCTGTTACATTACTACCTTTATATTCACCGGTGGTAGAAGAAGTACTTACCGGCCTAAATAAAGCCAGATCATCCATAGCAGGATCAAGAACTCTAAGCATAAAATTCTGTACTGCCCTGAATCCTGCTTTGTTTTGAGCTTCAACCTGAATTTGTGTTTTGCCGACACTCCCCGGTATATAATTTATATTTAATATCCCTTCCTCCAGATTAATCTCCACCAGATTATTTTCTTCTCTTTTAACCGAAAATGCCAGGTCTGTGCCATCTGTATCATCATAAAATTTATCATTTAAATTAATAGAAATAGATTTTTCTTTTTCATCAACATCCCACTGTAAATTACCAATTTCATTAACTATTTCAGGCCCTTCAGGAATCAAAGCTTTATAAAGTTCTCTTCTTAATTGTCCCCGGTCCTGGTCATAAATCCCAAAACCGGCTGCCCACTCCCAGTAAGTCCAGGGAATATTTCTTTCTTCCGCCTGACGGGCTACATAATCAGTATAACGAACTCGACATTCTTTATTGGCAGCACTGTAAGCACCAAATTCTCCCAATCTAACAGAAACATCGTGCTCTTTCCCGAAATAAATTACCTGGTCCAGATCTTCTCTGATCTCCCTTTTCTCTCTTTCTGTCCCCAGCCATGTAAATCCTGTCTGATCTGCACGCCCAGCCCAGCTGGCACCCTGATGAGTAAATTCAAAGGGATTATAGTAATGAAATGCTACTATAATATTCTCATCATCAGGAAGTGGAGTCAGATCGTTAAGATGATTTATATTGTACCAATTTATCGGACCGAAAATAACTTTTCTTTCGGGATTGAGTTCCCTGATAACATCCAATGCCAGTTCAATATATTCATTCCACAGCTGTCCCCCCTCTGAAGCCGCAAGTTTGTCATGAGGCTCATTGAGCAGTTCGAATTTCAGATGTTCAGGATAATCCTGAAAATGCTCACTTATCTGTTCCCAGAGGGCAAGAAATTTGGCTTTCTCTGCCCGGGGTTGATTCATCATTTGTTCATAATGATGAATATTAATTATCACACCCAGTTCTTGTTCCAGAGCCCAATGAACTACTTCCTGCACCCGGTCCATAAAATTCTGATCAATATTATAAGGGGGCTTCCTTTCAGCCCGGGCCGACCATCTGATGGGAATACGCACATGATCAAAACCAGCCTGTTTTATTTCGGATAAATAATACTCTTCAATTGTTACTCCCCAGTCTTCACCAGGAGGAGCTTCCAGAGCATTTCCCAGATTAATACCTCTCTTAAAGTCCCCTTCAAAATTATAGTCTAATTCATTTGCCCTTACAAGCTCGGTTAAAGGCAAAAATAGAATAATCACCACAATTAAAATACAAAAAATATTACTCATATTTTTCTACCACCTTTTATTAAAATTTTATGGAAGAACACACATAATAAAAACCAGATTTAATTATCTAATTTAGCATGTTTAACATCAAATCTATCTTTTCCATTACTTTTCAAGTAGATTTCTGCTTCCAGTTTTTATTCCCGGCAGTGATACTCCGGGCCTCCTGAATCTTGCTCAGTTCCAAAGCAGACTGTTCTATAAGCTGATAGACTTAATTTACCGGCATGCAAATCTCCTTCTTTAACAGGCTCAAATATATCTGGAAATTGTTTTTCAAGACATTTTATCTCTCTAAGTGCTGCATCTTTATTTGAATTTTCTTTGTAAGTCTCTTTAAATTTTATTCAGCAGCAAAAGATTTTGATTAAACTATATGTTATACTTCCTTTCTAAAAAAATTAAAGACATTCAATTGATGCCAATCTAATATCTGAAAATTCACCTGTTCCTCTTTCAACAAAACAGTCAACCCCTCCTGTTGTAGGAGCATCAGTCATAGATATAGAAAAAATCCAATTATCATCAAGATATACCTCAAAAAACTCATCACGTACAATACACCGAACTCGATATTTTAAACCATGCCTGAATTCATATTTGCAAGAATCAGATTCTAATTTACTTTTTCCAGCCATAAATTCACCAGTTGAAGGGCCCCATCCTTGAAGGCTAATAAATTTTAATTTTTCAATTCTGACCATCTGACGTTCATAATCAAAAATTATTGCTACTCCTTCTGTAGGTGAAATAAATTCTTCAGGATCAAAATCCCCCTTTGTTCTGACAACAAATCCTCCTGCTGCACCTGTTAACATTTTAAAACTGCATTGGAGGTGAATATTTTTGATCTTTTCTGCAATAACTGCAGCTGTTCCCATGGCTGGGGCTGTACCAATTAACCTTCCTTTTTCATATTTCCATTGCCCCTGATCAGTCTCCCTTGTGTGAGGTATATTATCAAATTTTTCAACTAACATACTTTTTTCAAGTTGTTCTGCGAAAGGATAATATTTAAGACTAAGGGTTTGATCCTGATTTTGCCTGATTACTTTGGGTGAAGCAAAAGCACTTCCTTTATTTGAACAGATATGATGATACAATAAATGCTGTCCCTGATGTTTTATAATTCTAGCAGCCCATGGTCCTATTCTATGATGCCCGGTACCTACCAGCAAAGGATCATCAGGCCATCTAAAAGGACCCTCCATTTTATCAGCTATCATATAAAAAGTCCCGGAAACATCATCTCTTGTGGGAGTATTTATTCGTGAGCCTCCCCATCCATGGTCCAAAAATATCAGATAATAAACATCATTAATTTTAAAAATATCAGGTACTTCACAATATCTAACTTTATCACCAGCAATAACAACCGGTTGAAGAGATTCCCAGTTAATTAAGTCCCTGGACTTAAGATGAGCAACACATGCTCCTGTACTTTCAGAAGACCATTCTGGCATTCTAGCACAGAGAAAAGCATGGAAGATCCCCTTACTATTTTTAATTATTTTAGGATCTCTCCAGGCAGAAAACATATAGTCATCATATGGTAATGGTTCAGTACAATAAGGTGATTCTGGCTCCAGTACGGGATTATTTGAATAAGGTTTCCAGTTATATAAATCATCAGACAAAAATAAGCCATAAATCTGTTTTCTCGTATCAGGGTCTTTTGTGCCTCCATATAAGTAAAACAGGTTTTTATGTCTAACAATACAGCCTGTCAGTGGTACTCCTTTTTCATTCCAGGAGCCAGGAGTCCCTTGAAGATTGATAAGATCTTTTTCTACCCATCTAATCAAATTTTTACTAACAGCATGACCCAGAGTGCCACTTTCATTTTGATTTAAATAAAACATATGAAATTTATCATTCCAGAAAAATAATGTTGTATCCCAGAGCCTTCTTGATTTATTTGGTCTATGCAGCATAATTTAGTTTCTCCCTGTTTTTTGGTTTTTGATTATTGTCTTAGACTTCTGAAGCCTATTTCTAACTATTATTTTTCTTGGTCAGAGCCCGAATTTAATAAAAACACTTTCCAACAACATCTCCTTCAGGACTATTTAAATAAATTTAATTTCAGCTGGACCACCTGAAACATTATAATCCCCTCCAGCTTTTTCAACTATCTGGCATGCCTTTTCTTTTGTTCGTTGTTTTTCAAAATACTATTTGTTTTTTTGAAAACTACTAAAATCACATCTTAATTTTATATCCATTTGGAAATTCAGGGCTTAATTGAAATTCTACTATTCTCTCCATCATTTTCAGATACTCAATGCCATCTCTGGCAGCAACCTCTGGATCAGGAATCATAGGAGCACTCTCAATTGTACAGTACCCTTTATAATTTATTTTCTTTAGAGCTCTTAATATTGTCTTAAAATCTATACTTCCATAACCTGGGGTAAGAGAATTGGAATCTCGAAAATGTAAATGCCAGAGTAAATCCCGGGCATCCATCACCGCCTCATAGACATTCAGTTCTTCTATGTTCACATGAAACCAGTCAATTTGAATCCCAATATTTTCTTTTCCAGTTAATTCAATGATCCTTTTATGATTGGCAATTGTATTTACATATTTCCCCATTTCTAAAAAATTAGTGGCTTCAAATACTAAAGATACATTTTTTTTACTCGCATATTCAGCCATCTGCTGTAAAGATTTAACCGCAATTTCTGTACACTTCTGAACATTGTTCTCATTAATCTCATCATGAATAGCCACCGCTACTGTGACAAATGGTGCCCCTAACTCTGATGCAAAGTCAATTGTAGATTTTGTTTCAGAAATGGCTTTTTGAGCAGTTTCCGGTTCAGTTAAAGTTTTATAAGCAGGAGAAAAAGGGTCCCATTCTTCACCCCAGCATTCGTTTACTGCTGATACTTCCAGATTATAATTATTTTTTAATTTTTTATGGGTTTTTAAATAATCATCCATTTCTACTTCTGAACTAAAATGACCTTTAGGAGGAGCAATTTCAATTGCATCATATCCGTATTTACTGAGACGTTGATATGTCTTCTCAGGTTGTAAAAAAGCTTCCTCTTCACCAAATGTTAGCTGAAAGAAACTATATTTTAAGTTTTCCAACTGAATCAACTCCTTTTGTGTTAGTTTATTAAAACTTTATTTTAATCTTTTTTCAATATTTATTAATTATCCTGCTTTCAGTTTTATATATTTATATTAAATAGAAAATAAAACTATATTCTTGTAGCTTTAATGGCTATATATGGTTTGCCGGGTAAATCTACTTTGCTTCTACCTGAATAAGTGCCTTCCTGTTTTTCCACTGTCATATCCCAGGTATCAATCACTTCTATTTCATAATCATTTTCTTCCGGTAAGTCAATATAATAATTTATGGATTGTGTACAATTACCCAGATATGCCAGATAATTGCCCCGATCATTTTCAATGGAGTTATCCCAGCTGACATCGGAAGGTTTAACCTGGCCCATATCCTTCATGATTTCTTTTAGAAAATCAAGTCGGGGAGATGATTCACCATGAAGAACACCACCTTTAGACCACCAGAGTATATCTTCCGGATGGACATAAGTTTCTCCATGACCCACATAACCACCATTGCTGAATCCGGCCCAAAAACGATGAACCATTTCTTTGGCTGTTATATTACCCCAGCCATGATGTATATTCCCCTCATAACCACACTCATCAATCACAACCGGTTTGCCATATTTTTGTCTCCATTCATCTGCTTTTCCTGTTTCATGTCTTTGTATGCTGCAATGAGTCACCCAGGGTTTGCCATGATCATAAAATCCCCGGCAGTTATGAATAGAGCGTAAATGTTGATAGGGATCATTTTCCTGTACTATTCTGAAAAAACGATCCCAGTCAGCCATTGATTTATTTTCCAACAGATCATATTCATTGGCCATTGACCACCAGATATTACGATAGGGAGCCAGTCTGGTCACTACATATTCTAAATAGCGATCATCTGTTTTTTCATCCATCCGGGAAAAACCCCATTTTTCATCATCATAGGGATGGAATAAAATCAAATCCGTCTGAACTCCTATATCACGCAATTGTTTAATTCTTTTTTCCAGATGCTGGAAAAATTCTGGATTAAATCGTTCAAAATCCCAATCACCTTCCAGAGAACCTGCAAAAGGATAGTATTCAGGCTCATTTTGATTAAAATCATACCTCTTGGGAAAAACACACATCCGCAATTTATTAAAGGGAGCTTCCTTCAGAGTTTCAAGAGTCTGTTCCTCCAGCTCATCTCCCTGGTGATTCCAGACATAACAGGTTGTTCCAATTTGATAGAAAGGAGTGCCCTCGGCATAGGCAAAGTGATATTTATTATCTACCCTCACCGGCCCCTGATTATTATTCTCAGCTTTAACACAGGCAAAACTACCCTTTTTCCCGTTCAATTTTTCGCGATTACTGTCAGTTTCATAGGTCCATTCCCCTTCTTTATCGGGCATAAAACGTATTTTATAAACACCTTCACCATCATAAAAACCAGCTACTTCTACTGTCCTGTGTTTATATTTAAATGTAGCTGTCAGATCAACTTCAAGAAAAGGATTCCCTGTTTTTGGCCCTTCTAAATTTAATTCAAATATATCCCATTTTTCTATTTTTGTGGTCATTTTTATTCCTCCCATTTCATTTTAAATTGAAAATAATCCAGTATGCTCCCTTTTTATAATTTGTGCAAAAATTAGCAGGGTCTGGATTGGCCTTGAGTAACCACTCCTCATATAATTGAGGACTGATATAAGACCATCTGCATCTGAACACTGCTGTTTGAAATTTTCTTTATCCTTTATAAATAATCACAGATATTTTTTACTTTAACATCGGAAATATCCTTCCCCACAATATTTTCTTCCTTAACAGTAATTTTTCGTGAAGAACCGGGAAGTAAATCAAAATACTGATCGGAAAAACTGTGATCTCCCTCTAAATCAAAATGAACAGCATGAGCAAAGTTATTAGTTGTGATTTTAAAAGTAACCTGAGAAGCAAAAGACTGAACTTCTTCTATCTTCAATTCAGGTTCAGGTAATCTCAACCTGCGAACTTCTCCCTTTTTAAAAATACCGGGGTTAATCTCCCTGTTTTCAGGAAAACTAGCAAATATACAGCCCTGAAGCAGATTGAATTCAAATCCAGGAAAAGAAGCCACGATTTCCCGGCTAAAAGGCGGTACTTTTACCTCCTTTTGGCTGATTTCCATATTGGAAGCTGTAAAAGAAGTATAACCAAATTCCAGAAGCTCATCAATTTCCTGGGGACTATTGTTAGCCACCATCACTTTTATCTCCTTCTCCTCTTTTGTATTCCTTAATATAATTCTCACCGGAGCATTTGCCCGGCGCACAAAATAATAGGAAGGCTTACGAGCCAGATAATAATCAATTATAGTCCAGCCTACCTCTCCCCAGCAGTCATTATACATCCAGAAAAGAGCTCCTCCACAATTTTGCTTAAAACGAAAGGAATCCAGTGAGTATTCATACATCATTCCCTGACATAAACCGGCCAGTAATAAGTATTCTTCAGGAGATAAATTTTCCGTACTTTTATAATGTTTGGCAATCCCTGCTATGACCGTCTCTTTTTCAAAAGTATTATTATGATGCTGCCAGGCTTCTCCTTCTCGATCAAAAGGCTCACCATCCAGATATTTTAAAATACTGTCTTTGATCGGAGGACCAATATAACCGTATTCAGTAACAAATTTAGGATCAACTTTATCATATTCCTGGGGAGTAATTCTCTTCTCCACATCCTCATTCATCATACAATCATGCCAGTGATGTCTATTCCCTATCCGGGGACTGTTAGGTTTCTTACCACCATAAGGTGAACCATTCCAGTAAAGGCCATAAGGGATATTTTTTTCAATTATTTCCGGAATAATTTCATGATAAATTTCAGCACCACCCCGGGTTCTTCTCTGCCACCAGTCCTCAAATCCCCAGACATTTTCATTATTACCACACCACAAAACTATACAAGAACGGTTTTGCAATCTTTTTGTTTGATAGTCAATTTCTTTTCTTACCTCTTCTTTAAACCAGTCTTCATGATCGGGGTAAGCTCCACAGGCAAACATGAAATCCTGCCAGACCAGGATTCCTTCCTGTTCACAGTATTCATAAAAACAGTCTTTTTCATAACGACCTCCTCCCCAGATTCTTAACATATTAAAATTAGCCTTCCGTGCTTCTTTGATTAAGGTTTCATATTTCTCTTCACTAACCCGGGCATATATGGAGTCGGGAGGAATCCAGTTGGCACCTCGGGCATAAGTTTTAACCTCATTTATAATAAAGGTAAATAACCTTTCCTCTTCATTTATTTTACTCAAATCCAATCCCACCGTACGTACACCATATTTAAATTTGGGATATGATATTTTTTCACCGGCAATTTCCGCTTCTGCTTTTATTTGATAACGATGCTGTTCCCCCAGATTATGGGGCCACCATAAACGAGGTTGATCCAGCACAGTTTCCAGTTCCAGAAAATTATAACCAGAATGTAAAAATATTTCTTTTTGAACTTCCTTTAAATTACCCTCTTCATCCTTTATTTGTATCTTTAATTTACCTTCCGCAGTTCCTATCCAGTCTGTATTCTCTAATATAACTTTGAAATTTAAAAATGCTTTTTGATTTTCCTCTTGCAAATCAGTATTTACTCTTATATTTCTAATAACTCCTGCTTGAACAGGACTAATTTTCACCTCTCCGGTAATACCACAGGTCGGTACCCGGGGATTCCAGTCCCAGCCAAATGTATACTGAGGTTTACGCACATAAACTCTTCTTTTATCCCCCCGACTTCCTTTTTCTTCATTAACAAAAGGAGCCACTTTACTTATATCATCTTCACTAAAATATTCCAACCCCGAAGTCAACCTCACCACAATTACATTTTTTTTGCCATTTTCTTTTAATAAATCTTTTATATCATATATAAAAGGACGGAACGTAGAAAGATGCTGGCCTAAATATTTGCCATTGACAAAAATATCAGCCATAGCATCTAACCCAGTCATCTTCAGTTCTACCTTATCCGCCTTCAGCCAATCCTTTCTGGTTTCCACCTTCCGACAATACCACCAGGATCTGTCTTCAATCCATTCACTATTAAAACTATTTAAGCCTATTAATGGCTCAGAAATTATACCCTCTCGAATTAAATCAATATGTATATCTCCGGGGACTGAAGCTTTAATCCAACCTTTGTCTTTTTCCTGAATTTTAGTTAAATCTTCTTTCCCGGAACTTAGTGGCTCTTCTCTTACCTGCCAGCCATTATCTAATATTAATTCTTCCATAATATTGCTGGTTGATTTTTTATCTTCAACCAGTTTTCCCCCTCTTTTTTTATCTCAAGAAAATAAATTTTTGGATCTCACCCATTAACTATTGCTTGATTTGATTGCTGCCTGTAAAGCTTCATATTTTCCGCCAAGATCAATTTAAATAGGAGGTATCAACAAAGCCCAATTAAAGTATAACATCTTTATTCCCCTTTCATGGAAACAACTATTTTTCATTGATATTTACTGTAAATATATCCAGTAATTAAACAGCAAGATATTATTGAAAACTAAATTTTTTACTATACCAGGCAAACTAAAAACATATTATATCAGAATGAGCTTCAAACATACGAGCAAGAGCTTTTTTAGCAAGATTTTTATGTATAACTGCTGGATCAATCTCTAATACTTTATAGGCTAGTTCTCTATCTCCTTTTACTGCTGCCTGAGCAGTTAACTGATGTACTCGGGAAATTCTTTTACATATTCTTATCACACTATGCGGCAAACTTGATATCACTTTTCCTTTTATTCCCTTTCCAGCACAAACTTCAGCCGGTACTTCTACAGTACAACCCTCAGGTAATTCTGGAATATATCCCTGATTGGATAAATTTAGCATAGGAAAATAAGTATTCTCATTGTTTTCCAGAGCAACCGCCACATCAACAGGATGTTCCCAGCTTTTACTAATTTTTATTTCCTGCCATTTCTTATCCCCTTCTGCAACCATAATAAGATTGTTTTTCAACCGGGTTCGTTCCCGGTCATCTCCATGAAAAGGGGGAGACTCAGCATATTTTACATCTGGTGAAAAAGGTAAAAATTCCCCGTGATGATCCACTACTCCAGCAATTATAGCACCAAATTCATTATACCACCTTCTCATTGCTCTATATTTAGCTGTCTCACCTTTTTGAATTTTATCGATTAAATGTGGGAGCAAATCTTTTCCAGAGTTTTTATCTCTAAGCTTTACCAACCAGGAAAAGTGATTTAAACCAGCTGAAACTACTTCCAGTTCATTCTGTTCTTTATTTAGCATATCACTTACCCAGCTGTATCCACTTTCACCTCTCCAGGCAATATTACAAAATCCAATCCCCTTAATTCTCGAATAGGTATTGACTGCGGTAACTACTTGAGGTAAAGGATTGGTTAAATTTAATAATACAGCTTCCGGACATAGTTTTTCCATATCTCGACAAATATCCATTACCAGCTTTATAGAACGAAAAGCATAACTTAAACCACCTATTCCACCATTTTCTCGCGCCTGGTGAGTAAGCTCCAAATCATCTAAAATTTCATAATCCATCATCCATCTTCTTTTACCCTGAATTGCAGCCGCAACGATAACGTAATCCGCTCCTGAAAGAACTTTCTTTCTTTGGGTAGAAAAGTTCACACTTATTCCCACATTTTCCTGCCGGGCTAATTTTTGGGCTGCTTTACCAATGATTTCAACTGCTTCTTTATCGATGTCCACTAAAACTAATTCACCATTCTCAACATTATGCTTTAATAATATATCTTCAACTACTGTTGGAGCAAAAACAAAACTTCCACCACCAATTAAGACAATTTTCATTTTATATTCTCCCTCACATAATAATATTTCCTAAAGTTTCTTTCTAGGACTATTTAAATGAATTTTAATTCCATCTGGACCACCAAGCTATTTTAAATTTTTACAACCATATCTTTTTTTACTTCTAACTCTCAACAAGTTCTTCATTGGTTGTTTTCAAATCCGAATAATTGAGCTTTCGATACAGTTTTTTGGCCTTTGAAACACCCATATTATGATATTTCATTAATTCTATTTTCAGGTCGGTAAATTTTTTACTCAAATAAGCTATTTTTTAAATAATCTTCACTGTCCTTGACTCCCTGTATCAGTGGACAACACAAAAAACCACTATTTCGATCTGGAAGTATTCTTTCAGTATTTTGTTCTGGGGAATGACCGTACTTGAATCATGAGTATTACCCGGCCAGACTTTAAATGCAAGCTGCAGACCTTCAGCTTTGAAAACCAGACCGATCACGATCTGATGATAATCCCAGTGTTTATCACAGCTGGGTCATAATAACTATCTTCGGCTATCCGTCCCTCAAAATAGCTGAAAGTGACATCTTAATGATAGAGCTCAGCCCCAAAACAGGATGAAGTCCGGTAGTGTGAATTATCTCAGGTTTTATATTTTAAAATAGGTCCTGGGACCAGTTGTCTTGCTCCCGGCCGCATAAAACGGTTTAAGTATAATTTCTGTATCTTTTACTCTGAACTTGGGTATAGAGCCTTCATCTGAGGAAACAGATTCAAGACTTTTCAACGTTTCTTCTGATTGCATCCCCACAAATGGTTCTTTAAGAACAGAATTTTCATCTATCTCCTGGGCCAATACCCATGGACCATAAGTGAAAGCTACCCATTTTTGAGCATTCTTTGGTTTTTCAATATGACTTTTCAATAAATACTTATAATCTATATCAAGTTCATCCCCCTGCTTCCATACCTGACTGATACGGAAAAATCCTCGCTTATTCCTGCTCACGCTGATATCGCGGCCATTGTAACAAACGGATTTTAGCTGTGAACCAGCCGGAATTCTAAAATCCAGGGCAAATTCCCTATTGCCGGATTTCTCAAAACAGATTTTTGCTCCAGATAAGCTCGGATAATCACTTTTAACTCTAATTCTGGCCTTGCCAAACGATTCCGGCAAATCAACCGAGCAGGGAACTAGTGTAATTAGAGAAATACCGTTTTCAACTTGTCCTATCAGGGCTTGTGAAAACATTTCCAGTGCCCGGGGGCCGCTCGAAGCACAACAAGTAACCTCTTTACTATAGGGACGCTGCTCTTCGTTAACCCTGGTGTAGTAACACCATTCCGGCTCTTCCTGCCCATATTGAGCCGCCAGCAGGGCATTGAGGACCGAACGTTCTATCTTCTTTGCATACCTGGCTTCATTTGTTAATTCCAACAAATGCAGGTTTAACTGAATCCAGGTGGTCGTGGCACAGGTTTCCACCTCGGCGTCAACTGGATCAAAATCTTCATGAAAAGCAAAACATTCTTGATTTGGATTATAAGGCATTTTTCGGGTCCAGGGGCCCCCAGTTATATAGAGATGATCCGTTTTGATATCTTTCCAGCCATTAAGAACTGTCTTTAAATATCGCTCTTCAGCTGTATATAAATAAAGGCGCAGGTAACCGAGTAAATTAGCTATTAACTGATAAGCCTTGCCTTCTCCTGAATAAACAACACTTTTCTCCTCAAGCCTGTTACTCATCAACCTCAATTCTGGATTGTTTTCACTCATATATACAATATGTTGGGCAAAATCCAGATACTTCTTTTCACAAGTTCTTTCATATAACATCATTACAGACTCAAGCAGTGTAGTTGAAGATATTCCCTGACGGGTACCATATTTCGTCAGATCATTTTTGCCTTCTCCATAAACCTCAATTAATAGATCACCCATTTTTTTACATGCTTTAACAATACGATTATCTTCATGATATTTTTCATACGTTAGTAAACCATATATATTGTAGCGATGGGTCCAAACATCCCATCCTCCACTTAGTAGTCTTTCATGTTCGACATCATCCGCAATTTCCGAGGTGGATATGTTCTCAGGTTTATTCATGAAAGTATATTCCGATGCATAGGTTCCCAGGTATCCGTTCTCCTCCTGGGCCTCCAATAACACTTCAACCGTTTCTCTAAGAGCTCGCAGGAGCTTTTCATCGTGTGTCCGTTCATAATCTAAGGTTGCAGCGTGAAGCCATTTCCCCACATGTTCTCCCTGCCAGGGATGATCTCCAGGACGCGATTGAAAACCAGATAGTAAATATTCTTTTTGATATTCGATCATATATTCCAGACGTTTTCGGCTAAGTTTCAATCTATCTTCAATCAACCCTTCCTCACCCACACTTGTCAAAGATCTGCGGGCTAAGTTAGGTTTTTCTTCATTTTCCATTTTATCACCTTTTCTAAATATAAATTTATAAAATGAAAAAATCATCACTTTATGTTTTCTACTATAAAATATTTTTTTGGTTATCCTCATCTTCCTCTATTTGATTAAGTCAATTTAGTCAATGATTATTATATTTGGTATTCAAGTATACCACATTCCCGTAGATCTTTTGAACTGGAACCAAGGTATATTTCAAAAGCTCCTGGTTCTATTACATTTTGTCCATTTTCATCAAAATAGATCAACATCTCTTCAGTAATTTCAAAAGAAATGTTCTTCTTTTCTCCCGGAGCTAAACTAATTTTTTGATAACCTTTTAATTCCAGAATAGGCCGTACTCTATTAGCATAACAATCTTTAATATATAATTGTACTACTTCCTGACCTTTATATTGCCCACTATTTTTCAGGGCAAAATTTAGCTGATTTGTTTCTCCAGCAGTTATTTTATTTTTTTCTAGATTTATATTGTGATATTCAAATTCTGTATAGCTTAATCCATAACCAAACGGATAAAGAGCATGGTTAGGAACATCAAGATAACGAGAACAATTTTTTTTCTCGACTTCTTGATCCATCGGAGGACGTCCAGTTGAATACCGATTATAGTATAATGGCATCTGGCCAACAGAATAAGGAAAACTAATTGTTAATTTACCGGAGGGATTTACCTGGCCCAGCAAAATATCAGCCACAGCATGCCCACCTTCTGTTCCCGGATACCAGGCTTCAAGTATGGCGGGAATATTTTCTGAATACCACTCCAGTTCCAGAGGACGACCATTAAACAAAACCAATACTAGATTAAGTTCTTCCTCTTCTTCTTTTAGAACATTAACTAATTTTTTGATGAATTTTTCCTGTGGTTCAGGAAGAGTTAACCTTGTTCGACTTCTGGCCTCTCCACTCCAGGATTGTGGCTCACCAACCGCCAGAATAGTCGCTGCTGATTTTTTAACTGTTTCAATTATATCTAAAAATTTCCCCTGGGAAATATTCTCGATTTGTGAATAAACATTAAGTTCTGTTTCATCTGGCAGTTCATTAACCAACCCTTCTTTTGCAGTAACAGTATCGTCGGCATCTCCTTCTCCACTCCAATTCCCGAGCATTTTTCCACTATCAGCAAACGGGCCAAGCAAAGTCACCTCTTCAAGATTTTCCTTCAGAGGTAACACACCATCATTTTCCAGTAAAACCATTGATTCTGCTGCTAATTGCCTGGCTTTTTTTCTATGAGTAGAACAAAGATGGTATTTTTCTTCTCCGGATTCATTTATATAACGAAATGGATCAGAAAATAAGCCTAAATCATATTTTAAATTTAAGATTCTTTCAACAGCAGTGTCTATTTTTTTTTCTGCTATTACTTCTTCAGTGACCAGATCAGCCAGATGTTTTATATATTCAGGAGTAACCATCTCAATATCTACACCAGCCTGAACTGCTTTTTGAGCTGCTTCTTTTCCATTTTTAGCGTATCCATGAGCAATCAGCTCCGAAACAGAGCCATAGTCAGAAATTACTGGCCCGAAAAAATCCCACTTTTCTCGTAAAATATCCTGAATTAAATATTGATTACCGGTAGCAGGAACTCCATTTAAAGTATTAAAAGCAGTCATTATCATCCGGGCACCAGCATCTATACCGGCTTTATATCCAGAAAGATAGTAATTATTTAAGCGATAATCAGATAGATCAACAGTATTATATTCACGACCGGCTTCAACAGCTCCATATGCAGCAAAATGTTTTACACAGGCTGCTACTGTATCATCTTTTTTCAAATCTGTACCTTGATAACCTTTCACTAAGGCAGCAGCCATCTTTTCATTTATCAAAGGATCTTCTCCCGGACTTTCCATCACCCGCCCCCACCGAGCATCTCTTACCAGATCTGCCATGGGAGAAAAAGTAACATTTATGCCCGAAACACTGCCTTCCCGGGCTGCCACCCGGGCACTTTCTTCAATTAACTCCATATCCCAGCTACAGGCACTTCCTAAGGGAATAGGAAAAATAGTTTTATAACCATGTATAATATCATACATAAACATTAAAGGGATTTCATGACGATTATTTTCCAAATATTTTTTCTGTATCTTGCGAGCTTTTTGGGCCCTATTAACATTTAAGACAGAACCGATTTTAAATAATAATTGTTCCTCAAACTCCCATTCTTCAGCCGGGCCTGTAACCGGAATACTCCCTTCTTCTTCCGGAAAATCATAAACTCCTCCATACAACTGATACATCTGAGCAATTTTTTCTTCTAAAGTCATCTTTGAAATTAAATTCTTCATCTCATTTTTACTATTAATCAATTTTTTTAGATCCTCCTGACTTAAATCCTAATATCAACCAAACCTATAATTTCATTGCTCTATAAAATCATCTTTAGCATAGGAGATTTCCAGATGATGTACTTTGATTCCCTCCAGATCAATTTTAAGGTATTTACTACCTTCAAATGTTTTAATTTTGTACTTGCTTGTTTTTTTATTATCAAGTTTTATATATTTTACATTAGTATTATTGGGAAGCAGAATATCAGCTTCCATTGTTTTTGCATTACCACTTATCCACATTTGGATTTTTTTATTATCTACATCATTATTAAAATAATACCTGACATATCCATTGGAAGCAGGATATTTGGCGCAAGCTGTTACCTCCTTACTTTCTGTAATGGACCATCGGGGTCTGATTTTTGCTTTTTCAAAGCCCTTTTTATCATCTATAATTCCGGCCAGTCCCTCTAATAAAGAATATGTCAAAGCTCCCGCTCCCCACATATCAGGAATTCCAAAAGATAGTTTGGATTCTGGAAAATTAACTTTTTCATCGGAAAGTGTAATCCCGGCTATAAACCATTTTACATCTCGATCCACAGATTTAAATTTAATTTTCTCTATTTGTTTTTCAGGATAGGGATTAGACCATCCATAGGCAAAAACACCTACATTTTCAAACAATCGATTTGAACCCTGCCAGGCTATTCTGTATGGCCCGCTTCTTCTTTTATCTCCATTGACTTTATCCGGAGCAGGTAAAAAATACGATTCTATTTGTTCATGATTTTGAATGTATTGAGTTTTTTCAGTTCCGTCCTTATAACTGAACGTTATTTCTCCTACCAGTTCTTGAGGATTTTTCAAACCAGAATAGAGAGTAGAATTTTGCCAGCCTGAAAGATCCCCGGAAGCCGTATGTAAGAAATAAACTGTTTCAGCTTTATCATTAATTTCTAATATTTCTTCATCTTTATATCCTTCTTTTCTTGAAATTCCTAAAACTGCTTGTCTGTTATTTAAAGATGGATCAATAATTTTAAAATCTATTCCTTTAAAGTTTTGTTTTCCAGTTGGTAAATTACATAAATCATTTTTACCACCTGCCCAACCAGTAACCTCTTCAGATTTATCACCATACAAATCTACATTTGCTACCTTGTCAATATCAATACATTTAAAATTCGCTTGACCGTTAGTTTCTGGTAATTTTCCTTTATAACAAATATGGAGATAACCACCAAATTCTTCTGATAAATCAAAAATTCTTTGAAGAATATCAACACCATACTCCTCAAATCCATGGGCAAAAGAGCCTCGGGCCAGTTCACCGGCAGTAATAGTACTAACCCCACCATTCATATACTCCCATTTATCAAAATTAAATCCTTTTTCAAAGGGAGGATAACAATTGTACCATTCACCTGGAGAACTATCAGGCATCTCATTTCTTATTTGCTGGTAGGTTTTTATTATTTCTACACATTTCTCATGATCAATACTCCGATTAAGAGAATAAGCGTTGGATAAAGTTACCTGCTTTTCTGTAGGAGTATCTCCCAGATCCCTTTTAACATCAGAGTTTTCCGGTACCATATGGGTATAAAAATTACCATTCCAGGATAGATCATTTAATCTTTGCAAAAGATTCTCAGCTAAATCTTCATATTCTTGCGCCTCTTCATTTCGCCCGGCACCCCGAAGCATTTCTGCAAGATAACGGCAACTTTGAGCCATTCCGGTATTATCTCCATAAAATATATTAAATTCTGTAGTTTCCGGATCAACTCTCATAACTGTTTTGGTACTACTTTTTTGAACATCATCTTCACTTTGAAAATCCCAGGTATCAATAGTATAACCACGTTTTAATAACTGATATTTTTCACTCCAGCGATATATATCACTGGTAGAATAATTAACTGCCTGAATGGCATTATCCAGCAAATTTTCCATCCATTGATCATCACCACAGGCTTTCCAGGTTCTATATAAACCTTCTATAAATAAATATTCCACATCATTTTCAATAGGAATTCGCATCCACCGCCGGGTGGGATTTCCCGGTATTTTTCGGACAAAATCCCCTTTTTCAAATTCAATATCCCGCCAGGTTTGTTTTTCAGAATGACACATTTGCTTGCACTTATCCCAGATCATTCCATCTTCTCTCTGAGAATCTGCATATAACTCAATACCACTTTTAATATCATCATCCCAGTATCTCATACCTTTTAGAGCATGAACATGATCTCTAAGCCAGGTAACATAAAATTTATATTGTTTTTCTTTGATTCTTAAAAATTTGGTATATCCTTTGGTCCAATCCTGAAACAAAGTGTCATATAGTCTATTTAGCAATTCTTGATATTTACCGGTATCCTCTTTAATTTCTGTTTCACAATCTACCTCAAAAGAAAGTTTATCCTGAATTTGTCCGTCTTCATCCTGGTAAAAAACTATATGAGTTCCCAGACTTCCGCTAATTTTAAAGTTGGTCTCATTTTCAGCATTACTTTCTACATACTGTCTCCCTTCTCCATCAAAAACTGAAATACTTCCGGGACCAGCTTTCGAAATTTCTACAGTTTCCAGGGGCCTAAAAGAATTATCTTCGTTCTTAATTTTCATTTAGAAACCTCCTTGTATAATTTGATTCGTGATATGCTTTTCATAAAATATGTTGCAAAAATAATTTGCAGCTTTTCTTCAATTTTAATGATCGAATTTTAAGATCGGCAATAACATCTGCCCAGATTAATGATATTTAGCCCTAAAACCGGGAGTCGACAATGCCCCTTAAATCGAGCAAATCATAATATTCCAGAGTCCCAGTACCACCTGGGGAAGCTGATCAGGCTTTAAGGGATTGGTTACTATTTCTTCCCAGGAACTTATAGAATCTTTTAATTCTCCCCCCCTAATTCTCTCATCTAAAGCAGCCGCATGTAAAGCTACCGTTCTCCCTGTTTTACTCCTTTAACTTTAATCCTTTTTTTATTTATATCTGTTCTGTTCTCAAATACTTCCCGAGAAGCCAAAACATCATCTGCTCTTTGACATAGAAAGCTTGGTAGGTTTAAGTATATGTTGCTGTCAGCTGATATGAACATTTCGCTGCCCCTCCATTTTGTTCACATGGTGGGGGCAGCATTAACGCATCGAGTGCGTCAAAGGGTCCATCCTCGCATTGGGAAAGAAGACGAATATAGAAATTTCTGTTTCCCCTTACTATTTATATAAATAATTCCTGGTAATTTCGAATTAACCTCATTCTTTGGTATAAAAAGTAAACCGGGAACCAGCATTTCCTCCGGATAACTGATAGTAACCTAAATCAAACAAACCAAAAATTAATTTATATCAGCATTATCCAATTTAAGAACCCAATCCTGCCGTGGCCCATAAGACGGAGGATCAAATGACAGCTCACCACTATTTTCAACTTCTTCATGCAAATGTTCCTTTCCGGAACGGGGATTATACCAGGAAGTAACAAGTTTTTCTCCCGGAATAACATTTCCCCTAACTGTAAATTGTCTACCGTCAGGAGTATAAACAAATGCATAATTTTCACCACAGGTTGCTCTTATTTCTTCTTTACCTTCTTCACTTTCTGCATTAATGATTAAAGACTGGTCCGGTATCCGTTCCAGAAAAGGTCGTGATTCAATTAAATTGCGTAAATGCTTCATTTGCCGGGCAGCAGGTCGATCAAGAGCTTCCTCCCAGTTCATTGTGAAAAATTCACCGGGTTCTGTATTCATAGACCAGATACAGTTATGGCCATATGTTATGCCAAAACTTCCAGAAAACACAGCCCAGTAAGCTGCTTTTCTTATTTCATGAGGAGCAAAAAATCCTTCTTCTATATTGAAATTTCTTGGTATATCTTCATAGCGTGGTTCTCCATCCAGTACAGGTTTTACAGGATCGAGATTATAATCTTTTGTAACCATTTCAATTGTTAAAGGTTGTGTGGTATGTCCTGATTGTAACATATTGAAATCCAGCCATTCCTCATCATGCAATTTAAACGATGAAGATCTCCCACCACGAGGATGAAAGGTAATCAGATGTTTCCCTTTATCTCCTGCCCTTAAACCAGCAGCCATTTCATGAATTACTTCAAAATGCAGTGGTTGCTCAAGAATCCTATCTCCACCCAAAACCCATACTATATTTGTTTTATCTGCATAACGTTTACCCAGCCACTGACCATACTTTCTTGCTTTTTTGCCATCAAATATCTCAGGACCAACCTCACCGGCAGTATTATCAGACATCGAATTAAATTTATCGCCCCAGGTTGGTAAAAAAGCAATATATAAACCATATCTATCAGCCTGTTCTATTATATAATCCACATGGTCCCAGTAATCATAATCTCCTTCTTCTAAAGCAGGCATAGTGGGATCATAAAGATCATTTTCATTTTTTAATAAAGGTTTTTTATCATATGCATTTCCTTCGGTTAAACCATTTATCTCTGCCAGAGCGACCGCCTGTATTACATTAAACCCTTTATCCCTGCGATTTTTTAAATATAAATCTGCCTCTTCCCGATCCAGTCTGTGGAAAAGCTCCCAGGCAGTATCTCCCAGCCAGAAAAATAGTTCCTCATTTTCATCAACTAAAAAACGGCAGTTATCAGCAACTTTTAATAAAGAGGTATTATTATTTGACATTTTTAATTCTCCTATAATTCCATGTTTTTTATCTTATTTCTTTTTATCAAAAATTATGTTTATTTCAATTTGCTTATTGAAAAATTCTCATACCTTTTTATTATTTTATTAATCATATCCCATATCATACTATCTTTATACTTTGTTTGAAAATAATAGCAAAAGCACCGGTTGAATTAATTTTTTTAAAAACCGATGCTTCCAGAACAGAACTTAGAAATTTAAAAAAATTACAGAGAAATTGTTGTCAAAGTTACCACACTTTCAGCTGGAACTACAAATGATAAAACACCTTCATCAGGAAACAATTGATCTATTTTATTTACACTTTCTCCGGCTGCTGTCCGGAAAAGATTAAAATCAGTTTCATAAAATAATTCAGGTACATTACCAAGATTAAACTGCATATTTATATCACTATTCATTTTGTTAACAAAAACATAACTTAATTCTTCATCCTGCTCATGGATAAAACCACTAACATTGATACTGTTTTCTATATCATAAACAGAATTTCCGCCAGCTGAAGATAGTTTTTCTTCACCAAAACCAACATTTATTCTCCTGGCCCCCGGTCGAATAAAACGGGAGTATTGCTTAAATGCCGCATATTTTTTGCTCTGCAGGGGCTCCTCCAGCATATCTTCAGTTACCAGAACATGTTGAGTTAATTCATCATCACCATCACAAAACTGCCAGTAAATATAAGAGCTGGCCTGACCATGAACCAAAGCTGAATGTATTTTCAAGGCAGTTTCTATACTATTGGGCCAGCCACCTCCAGCAGCTTCACCGGTCTCACTATACCAGATCGGTTTCCCATCTTCCTGTACTCCAGGAGGAGTATGCCAGCCCCATTCATCAGGAGCAACTTTTTTTCCACCTTTCCAGAAACCAGCCACATTCTTGGTATTGCCTTCATCAGTACTATTATAAAAATTAGCATTATAATAATCCAGAAAATCATTTAATTCAGGATCTTCTTCATAATTTTTTACACCTTCAATCATCATATCCTGCCAGAACAACTGATAAGGATTATTGGGATTTCGTTTAAACCCGGCTACATGTGGCCCTTTTATTCTGGTATCCATATCAAACTTTTCCCAGGCTCTTTTTACAGACTCTAAACCTATTGCATATTGGCCAAAATCTTCATTTCCTTTTTCATCAACAATAAAAGTCATGGAAATAAAAGGATTTTCAAAGGTTGATTCATTTTGCAAACTTACCACATCAAATGATTTATCATACCTTTCATTCCAGGCAGAAATCCAGCTGGCAATATACCACCCATACTGTTCTAATATATGTTTATCTTCAGTTTTTAAACGGCCACCAACTGTATCACCTGTTGGTTGTGGTTCATCAAGCCAGTCAACTTTCATATCACTTAAAAAAGGTGTTTCATAATCATCAGTTACTCCAACAAAATTTTGTTTTTCTCCTGTCGGGCCTTTCATCCAGTGGGGGGGAGTCCACAAAGAACCGGCAACTTTCACTCTTTCGGGTTCCAATGCATTTTCTGCCAGCCAATCAGCAGTATCTCCATAAGGATCTATTCTTTGAAAACCAGTGCTGGCTGGATTGTCAACATCAATTGGGGTATCAGCTCCCATCAATTCCAGATTAGTTTCCATATCCTCTGTTAATTCTACTGGTGTTGCAAAATCATCTGGAGCATGAACCAATACTTCATGTCTCATATGAAAACGAAGCAAATTCATACCCAGATCTCGATATGCTTCACGCCAAGATTCAGATAGGTGGTCACCACCAACTGAGGTTCCCCAGCCAACTATCTTTTGTTCCTGCTGCAAAACATCTGTATTTACTACCAATTCATCGGTTTCTATTTCACCAGCAAATAAAGTGATACTAAAAAAAGTTAGCAGACAAAAAACTAAAATCATATTAAAAAGAAAATTACATTTTTTCATCTTAAAACTCCTTAAAATTATTTAACAACAAATTATTTTTTTCTTTTCTGAGATTAACATTGTCTCAGATCATACTATCTGCCAATTATGAATAAAGATATATCTTTATTTCTGATTTTTAAATCAAAATATAAATATTTTATTATGTATGTAAATGATATCTAAGCCAGCTGACAAAACATTTATATAATTTCCCCTGAAATATATAATTATCTAAATCGTTCCAGTGAATTATATGAAAATATGATTTGTTAATTAATTTTTAATGACTTTTATATAAATAGTTCATGAAATAAACCCGGGTAGAAATAATGTAATTTCCACCCGGGTAATAAACTTATCTTATACTAAAGAAATTAATCAATTTCTACAGCCCAGCGGCCAATATCTTCAAATAAATCATCAATACCTCCCTGAACTGCAGGGCCCAATTCAGCTATTGATTCTGAAGGAGTAAGTTCGGCATTGGCAATAAGCCAAACCAGGCCAAACAATTCATAGTCTGCCAGATAATTGTGCTTATTTAAAATATTCCTGTTGTAGAGCATATGGGTGAAATACTCAATACTTTCCCGATCAGCTATATTCTGAGAATATGCCCATTCATCCAGCATCTCCTGTTCATATTCATCTTCAGACATTGCCAGATAATCTGTGGTCATCTGATAGAGATCACTCATAATTTCAATCTGAGCCTCTGCTCTCTCGCCATCAATTGTCGCCGGAAATACCATTGTATAATTTAGCCAGACTGGAGCCATTCCTCTTTCAGGTCCATATTCACCTGTAGGATAAGTAATCCATCCCCATTCATCTTCATGTTCTGTGACATTAACAAAATTATGACTTTCCTGAGTGAACATAGCTGCTTCATCTGGATCATCAGGACCTATATAGCCATTTTCTGCGAGATCATAGTATAGTTCCAGGGCTTCCATTGCTTCTGGGTCATCATAAGCAAAAACAATCTGTCCGTCTTCTTCTCTAAAAAGAGTACCTCCATTGGCGTGGACGAAAAAAGTGGGATCGATAATATCAATATATTCTCCATAACCCCAGTAATCAATTTCACCATCATCACTCTTATCCTGGGTTAGGACAGCTACTTTATCCATAAAAGTTTCATAGTTCCATTCTCCAGCTGCTTCCAATTCATATAAACTGGTAAGACCCAGACGCTCAAACTCACTTTTATTCCAGGCCAGACCCATGATATGGCTTGTTGTATAGGGGTCAGCATCTGAAACTAAAGGTAATCCATAAATATTGGGCCCAAAGGTTACATCAGCGTAAAAATTATTTATTTCAGGAACTCTTTCCTCATAATACTCAACCATATCTACTGCTGTATCGAGGGGGTATAAGTATCCTTCTGCTGCCAGATTTTCCATCCAGGGTACCTGCATCACATAGGCATCAGCAGGGACATCTCCAGCCAGTACACCACTCATAACTTCTTCTTCAAAATCCTGCCAGGGGCCATAAACAAATTCGATATTGGTATTATATTCTTGTTCTACTCTTTCGACCCTATCTACTCCCGGACCATCTGTATAATATTCTGGAACATCTAAAGGATATTTTATTGTTATTGTCTCTCCATCCATATCATAGGCCGCAAAAGCAGGTCCGCCAATAACAAATAATACAAACAACAAAGCTAAGCTTGAAATAATTAATTTCTTCATTTTTTTCCTCCTTAGTAGTAATAATTATTAAAAACTGACCAATACTATTATCTCTTTTTCACCTCCTTTTTAAAATTTTACTTTGTAAGCTTATAAATATATTATCCACAAAATTGTGGGATAATATTATCTAACCAACTATTCCCGTCCGCTGAATACTTTCTATAAAATATCGCTGTAATATCAAATAAATAAATATTATCGGAGCTAAAAATAATATTATACCTGTATTTTCCAGGGCTGAAGCAAATTCTGGCTCACTTACCCAATCTTCAATTGGAGCCTCATATAAGGTGCTCACCGTACCTCTTAAACTCTGCAGAGCAAAAGGTAAAAAACCACTTCTACCTGTTAAAAGAGAAGTCATAATATAGTCATTATACTGCCAGACAAAAGAAAATAAAAATATAATTACAATTATAGGACCTGCTGACGGCAGCATTACTGTTCTAAAGGTTTTTAAAGGTCCTGCTCCATCAACATAGGCTGCTTCCTCCAAACTATCAGGCATCCCGATAAAAAACTGACGGGCAATAAATACAAACAAACCATTTCTCAAACCCGAAGCAGTAGCAGCCGGTAATATAAAGGGCCAGTAAGTACCAATAAGATTAAATCCTTCTTCTCCCAGCAAACCAAACAGATTGAAAAAACGAAAATTCAGGTAATTAGGTACCAGTATTATCTGAGGTGGTACTATAAAAGTAAATATTACCAGTGCAAACCAGATACTTCTACCTCTAAACTCAAAACGGGCAAATCCATATCCCACAATTATACAGGAAAAAAGAGATAAAATACTGACTGTCAAAGCTAAAGTTAAGGAACTAATTAAATTCTCAATATAATATATTCCTTCATAGGCAATTGTATAATTTTGTAGAGTAAAATTGCGTGGTATCCATCTAACTGAAGGATCTAATAAATCTTCATATCCCATAAAAGATGTTGCTATTCTAATTAACAGGGGATACAGTATAATAAAACATAAACCACAGATCAAAATCATTCTAACCAGACTATATAAATAGTCTTTCATATTTTTTATTTTGAAGAAGCTGCTTTTGAAATTATCCAATTCTTACCCCCCTGCTATTCCATATAAATAATATTTCGTGAAATGATTTTAATAATAATTGCTAAAAATATAATAACTAAGAGAAAATATAACCATATCATAGCTGAACTTACTCCAAAACCACCACGCCCCAAAAGTGATTCCTGAATCATACTGATTATTTCATTATTTAAATTGGTAAAAGAATCCACTATTATATAGATCACATTTGCTAGTAACATCGGTGATAACAGGGGAAATGTAACCTTCCAGAATTTCTCCCATCCGGTTGCACCATCTATATCAGCAACCTCATATAAAGATTGAGGAATTGATTGTAAACCTGATAGAAATATTAAAATGGGAATTGCTGCCGCATTAATAATCTCTGGAGTTCTGTTGACTGCAGTAATAATATATTCTACAAAATTATCAGGTAATTCCATTTGATATAACAAATTTAAAATGACCTCACTGGTTAATATGCCATCCACTCCTCCAAGCTGAGCAGAAGCAGTCATAGCCTGCTGCAAAAAGTCCCCCTGATCCATATAGTGAATTACACCGGCTGACAGAATCACCGGAAGAAAAAAGATTGCCCGGGCAGTTGTTCTGCCTTTGAATTTTTGATTTAATAAAACAGCAACAAAATAACTAAAAATAATTATAATTGGTAATTCTGCAGCTATTGTACCAAAACTGGTAACTACCTCATACGTAAAATCAGGATCTGAAAAAAGGGCATAACTATAATTTTCGGTTCCCACAAAATTTAAATTAAAGCCACCTGTGGTCAACTCTATCTCACTTATACTGAAAATTATTGACATCACAAATGGATAAAGAAAAAACATTAAAAAACCAAGTATAAAAGGACTAATAAAGAAATAACCAAAAATCTCTCGCTGGCTCTTATAAGAAATATTAAGTTTTCTTAATAAACGTAAAATCATCAATGATCATCCTTTCTCAACAGAAAATCAGATCCTTCTATTACATCTCCTTCAATTTTTACTTCATTTTGATTATAATTTACTATGATTTTATAGCCATTTTCATAATTTGTTTGAAAAACATTTTCCTTTAAACGTCTATGATCTATTATCTTCTGGTTATTTATTTTGTTAAGTACAGGACTTAAATTTTTATGATTTTCTTTTATATCGGATGCCCAATCAGCAAAATTAGCCGAGTAAAGATGATCAAAATCTGTTTCTATAACCTCAGAATTATCTTCATAAAAAATCTTATAATGCAGGGAAGCTCCTGTTTCTAAAGTTCGCAAAATATTTTCATCATATTCTACAGCCAGGTTGATAGGTTCCAGAGTATAATTGTAATATCCAGAAAGAGCGATCTGATAAAAGGGAACACTTCGATCGATTATATTATACTCTGTAGAAGTGGGAGGTGTATATAATATATTTTCTGACACACCTAAAGCTGGAGAATGGGCTTCTTCCACCATTAAATCCATATTATGTTCAGTGGAAATTCTGTTTAACTCCCCTTCTATAATCTTCAGGGATTGCTGACGATTCATAAATCTATCAACATCAAGCCTGTTATCAGAATTAATATAGGAACCTAAATCAACAGAAAGAGCATTTGCTGCTGGATTTCCCCAATTATTCAAAAAACCGGTTATCACAGAGTTTAGTCTGGAGGGGGATAAAACATATGAAAATTTATCATTAATAAGAGCAAATGTTCCCGGATGATAATCATATTTTCGGGCAGTTCTTCGATCTAGAGTCCGAGAACTATCCTGTCTAACACTAAAGCCATCCAGAATTCTGCTTTGATGTACATGTAAAAAATCTACATGAGGGTAAAAAGGTATATTATTATCAGCCAAAAATTTACTAAAATAAGCCATCTGTTCAGAATTGCCCAGTTCTTTTTCTAAAATAGCTTGTTCAGGATAATAATGTTCTTTTCCTCCTTTTAACCACCCCAGGTAGCGGACCTTTAAATTTGTAATATTCTCATCTAACAGATGTTGAATGATTTTTTCTCCCTGTTGATAGCTGGTTAGAGGAACTGCTGTCTCCCGGGGTATACCATACACCTGTTCCACCCTGGAAATAGCTCCCACAAGTTCTAAATATAGAGAGCTTCCGGTTGATTCATCGATCTTTGTGAGATCATATTTCTCTTTAAGATATTCCTGATAATAATTGGCCATCTCTGCATAACCTGTATCTTTTCCTGAAATAAAACTATAACGAATTTGCAGGTCCCCAACATATTGTTCTCTCTGAAACACATGCATTCTGCTTCCATCCACATGATCTCCCAGATCCATTGTAGTATAATTACGCAGTGTAAATTCAGGATACACAGTATTATAGGAATTAGTTCTTCCTGCTATATCAGCATAAATTCGAGCCAGTGCCTGCCCTTCTTCAATTATGGCCAAAAATGCCCCATCACTATTTTTCAATCCATAAACTGGTAGATGAATTTTCTCCGGATGATTTCTCATTGTCCTCCTAAAATTTGCATTATCCCAGCCAAAAATACGCTTTCGATAAGCCTGGGCATATAACCTATCATTATTTAATTCAATTAATGCTCCACTTCCATCAGGGACAAATATAAAACCCTCTTCATTTTTATTTGCTGCTCCAAAAAAAGGTAATACATTAATTCTGCTCAAAGGAAAATAGTCTCTTTCTTCGTCTTCTAAATTTTCCGGATACTGAATCTTTTCCGCAGGTATTCTAACTTTAAAATCTTTACCATCAATAATATATTGTACCGAAACATGATATATGTCTACAGCCTCTGCTGGTGGGTCCAGCATATAATTTTGAAACATTTCTGTGAATTGTGATGGTTCATTCCCCATATTGCGGGAAAGATCGATCAAATCATCTTCCACAAACCCCAGGATATCCTGTTTTACATAAATATTTTCATTTTCAAATACTGATAATCTATCAGGAGTCAAATCATTTACACTCTCCATATCTTCAATATAACCAACCACTGTCTGTAAAAAATCATAGATAATTTCTTCTTTATCATGAGAGGTTAATGATTCATCAAATATTCTTACCCGGTAATTTCCAAATACATCTTCTTCATTCACCCCTGAGACACTAAATTCTTCCTCTTTATCAGTATCTTCTTTTTCATATAATGTAATTAGTTCATAATTATCCAGAAAAGTATCATGCTCATCTTCAGCCAGTCCTTCTAGAAAAGCATTTTCAAAAACTTCCTCACTTAACAAATCGGGCAAATAATCATCATCTTTCCATTGGGCACCTATAATATAATCAACCTGAACACCATCATTTATTGGTTTAATATCATACTGATTATACTCTATACTATGGGAATTTGTGTTCCGATATGAAGAGGCGGGATTGAAAATTTGAATTTCGAGCTGTGATTCCATAGCTTCCCTGCGATTTCCAGAAGCTATTTCCTCCATTTCATCTAAATCCTGGGGATTTGAATACCAGATATTTTCGCTTCTTTTTTCCTGGACTGCCAGTTCTGTTGTTTCATTGTTCATGTATAATTTCAGATAAGAATTTTCTGTTTTTAATTCCATCTGTGATAAATCTGCTCTTGATAGTTCTGGTATAAACAGAGCAGAAAATATTATCAGGATCAAAACTAATTTCTTCATTTTATCTTTCACTCCCTAATATCTATAAACAACTTCAACATAAATTTCATGTACAAAAGTAAACATCAATTCTATAACACTGTAAAATAATAAACCAATAAATACTGACGAAGCCATTCCGATTATTGTAAAGATTGTTAAAAATATATTTTTGCTTAGTGTATAATCATGAATAACTAACAAACCAAAAAATATTAGACCAAAACACCAAAAAACTGATAATACTGCAAAAAAGTAATAAAAACTTGCCTCTTCCAGCAATAAAAATTCACTAATGATTGTTAGGGGTATATTAACCAATATAAAAGGAACTAATGAGTAACTTACTGCATTAAAAATATCCAGAAGAGTTCCTTTCCCATCCAGGAGAGTGCTTAAAGCCCAGTTGACAATCACCCACAACATTAAAGGAATTAACACACTTATTATCTCGTTGAATATATTAATAGTTGCCAGGTTGAGTTCGTTAAACAAAAAACCTGAATAAATTCTGTGATGCAAATAACTAAGTAAAAATATTATTAAAATTACCAGAGAAGAAAGCAGA
Source organism: Halanaerobiaceae bacterium (assembly GCA_003553225.1). Taxonomy (GTDB): domain Bacteria; phylum Bacillota; class Halanaerobiia; order Halanaerobiales; family Halarsenatibacteraceae; genus T1SED10-99. The sequence goes on along the minus strand of PWDW01000166.1, from coordinate 24,033 downwards.
TTACCCTTTCGTTCATGTTTTAGACTCCAGAAACCATCAAAAGGATGAAATATTACATGTCCACCATATTTCAAACCATTAAATGTTTTTATTAAAAAATATTTGATTTTTTTAACCGACTTTTGTTCCGATAAGTTATCTTCAGTTATATCTGCTGTTGTTTCTGCAGTTACTGCCACAACTTTACGGGAAATTTTATCCAGAACTCTGAATTTGTATACCACTACTGAAACTACTGTAAAAAACAATAAAATATATATTATTAGATCAAAATTCTCTCTAATAATCTCTCTGCGATGATATTCAAAAGCACGGGAATAATTATTTCTATCCTGGCCTAAACGAAAATGGGTTAGTGCTTCATTATACTCTTCCATTCTGTATAATGATAATCCCAAATAGGTATGAATCAAAGGATGATTTATATTTTTTCTTAATGTCTGTTTCCACATATTATATGAATTATCATAACGGCCATCATTATACAAATTCATAGCCTGATGAAAATTTTGGGCATAGTTAGTCTCCCTAAAAAATGTTAATAATCCTGTCCGATTATCCAGAACCACCATGCGGCCATCATTCAAATACTCCAGGGCTATCGGCTCTCTAAAAACTCCTTTGTTATCCCCCTGACCGCCAAAAGTGTACAGCAGACGACCCTGATTGTCGTAAGTATAAATCCGCCCTCTTCTTCTATCCATGGCACTATAAATATCAACATCATCCCTATGGGTAATATCTATGAATCTAGATGCTCCAATCCCAACAAATATGGCTCCCACCTGAACCCTGGTATATTCTACCTCACCAATAGGAGCATGAAAACCTTCCCTTCTTAAAACATCCTCTCCACCGGGATTTAATCTCCTGATAAGTTCTTCCTGGGCCACATATCCAGTTCCTCCTGAAGCTACTGCAAAGATAAATCCAGAAGAATCAACATGTAAGTTATTGAACTGAATTGGAATATGGAGTGCCATTCTATCCCTTTGAGCCTCAGTAGCAACAATATTTCTCCAGAAATAATCAAAAAGATCAGGAGTAACTGAAGGAGCCCCTATAAAACCTTCAAATGCCCCCTCCTGTGAAAAGAGAAGCAGACCTTCATATTCACCCTCACTAATTACAAAAATCCTTCCAGTATGATCAACATCCAGTTTTAATGGTCTAAAATTGAATCCCTCGCGGATCATTTCATCTTCATCAGTCAATATAATTTCCTGTTTCAAAGTCTCATCTTCTCTCAGATGAACTACCCTATTATTACCACGATCGGCTACATAAATATCATTATTGACATCCACTGCGATTCCAGTAGGGTTATCAAAGGTATCCTGTTTTCCTTTTTCATCATGATAAAATTCATTTATCTCCCGCACCAGCTGATAATCTTCCCCAATATGAATTATTCTATCATTACGTCTGTCCACTACATATATTTGATTATTTTCATCAGTATGAATATCTTCCGGTCTATCAAAAACTTCTATCCCCAGATCATCTCCTCCAAGTACTTTGTAAGGAATAAAAGCATGGGGGCTGGATATGACTTCACCCCAAAAATTATAACTATAACTTTCATAAGTCACTGCACCAGCATTATTATTAAAAATTAAAAAAAATAAAATAAGCACTAACAAAATTAATATAGCAGCTGATGGATTTTTATATTTCAATTTTGAATAAAAAGAAAAATTCAAATTACAGTACCTCCTGTTCCCATTAAGAACATATGTAATTTATAAAATATGTGAATACGTTACCATGTATTGTATAAATAAATTATAATTCATTTTTTTAAAAAAGTCAATTATATTAGCATAAAAAATAGTGTTTGCTGCTATATCTAGTAACATTTGTCAATTTACTCCCCTTTGCGCAAGAAAACGGGCCTGGTCTTCCAGATGACGCGGGGTATTTTGTTGAACAGTCGTACTTACCGCCCAGAAATGAACTGTTTCACCATTTCCCAGAACAAAACTGTTACCATCTTCACTTAATTCAATAAAACCTTTTTCACCAGCTTTATCTTCATTCAGAAATGATAAATTTAACTCCGGTTCATCCTGTAATCTGAATAATTGAGGATTAAAATGCCAGGTTTCAGCCCCAGTCACAGCTGGAAAGAAAATAAAAACAAATATCACAATAAATATTAATTTAAAAAAAATTCGAGCATATTATTCACCCCTGAAATATTAACAAAGATAAGAAAACACATTGACTATTTTATATTTTTAACAGATCCTCTCTTAACAAGGGTCATTTCTAATATTATCTCTTTCAAAACTTGTTTATTTTTTTCATCTATTTGTTCTAAAATCAATTCAACAGCTTTTCGACCTAAATCATCAAAAGGCTGAGAAATAGAAGTGATCGGAGGATAAAGATAGGAAGCAAAAAGATCGTCAGTACTTATAATGGATATATCCCCGGGAATACGATAGTTTCTTTCATATAATTCCTGGATTACCCCCATACTCATAATCTCTCCGGTGACCAGAATGGCAGTTGGATCCAATTGCAGGTTATCAAAACACTCTTTTGCAGCTTTTTTCCCCGACTCAAAAGAATAATCTTCTTCCAATATGATATATTTTGAATTTAATTCTAAAGCGTTTTTTTGCATAGCAATTTTATAACCCTGAAGTCTCCGAGCCTGTATATTTTTATCTTTGTATTCAGGTTCTGTCTGCTTATTTTTTACTCCTATATAAACAATTTTTCTGTGCCCCTCTTCTATCAGATAGTTGACAGCTCTACTAACTCCCTTTTTTTGATTAACTATCACCTTATTCATTCCTTTAACCCCAATTGGGTTTTCTACTATAACTGAAGGTACATCCTCTTTAGATAAAATCTCAATTATTTTATTCATATGTTTATAATGAGGAGAAACCAAAATCAAACCATCAATCTGTCTGCCCAGTAAAATATCAATATGATTTACCACATCAGCAGTGCTAATAGGGCTATCAGGTACAGGGCTGGCTGTCATGATCTGATAATCATTTTTATAAGCTTCATTGTTAATTCCACTCGCTATTCTTTCAAATAAAGGAGATGAATAGCTGCCAAAACTTAAATGGCCAATTACTTTAGATTTTTTAGATTTTAAACTTTTACCTATATAATTAACCCTATAATTTAAATCTTTAGCTGCTTTTTTTACTTTTTTTTCAGCTTCTTCTGAAAAATAACCTTCACTTCTTAATACTCTGGAAGCTGTACTCACTGAAACATCAGCTTTTTTTGCCACGTCCTTAATATTAACCATAATAATTCTCCTCACATCATATTCATTAACTTCATTAAAAAATAATTTCTTCCCGGGTTAAAAACAGTACTATGTAGAAGACAAATTGCTCTATTGAAATTAAAATATTTATGAATACGTTACCATAAATATTTTTTAAAAAATTATACTTAACCTTAGAAAAATTATACTCTATTTATTATGAAAAGTCAAATATTTTCAGCTTGAGAATTATTTCAAATTGCTTTCTCGAAAATCTCGCTAATCTCATGAATTTATAATATATTATTTCCCTCTTGAAATATTTATAAATTGTAAATTTTTTTAATTTTTTAAAGGAATTTTCCCCAGCTTATAGAAGTATAATAATAAAGCAGGAAATATTAAAATGGGAGGTATGCTTTATGAAAAGGGTCTTATTGTTGAAGATATTCGTCTGTTTAGTTGTTGCGGCCTTTGCTATATCGGGGACACTGTCGGCTTTTAATCCGGTTGATGAATTTGATGAGGATGATCTTGATTTTGGAGGAGCTACAGTAACCTATGTCCTCTGGTATAATCCTTTTGGAGCATTTGAAGAAGGTGGAGATTATGCCGGCAGGCTGGATGAAGCTAAAGAACGCTTCAACATTGGCTCCATAGAATTACTGGAACTGCCCTGGGGAGATGAATTAAGAGAGACCATGACCAGCCGATTAATGGGGGGAGAAGCAGATTATGATGTCTGGATGCTGCCCCATGTACAATTTTGGCCTATGGCAGCTCAAGGTGCTCTTTATCCTTTAAATCTTATTCTGCCCGAGGAATACTATGCAGGTCTTACCAGATCAGCCCAGGAAATAGCTGATGTTTTTTCAATAAAAGATGAAAAATACAGTTTTGGTCTCGGAGGATTACCTACAGGTTATTTTGTCTGGAACGTAGATCTTTTCGAAAGAGAAAATTTAACTCCTCTGGACGAATTATGGGAAAATGATGAATGGACCTGGGATAAAATGGAAGAACTAGCTATACAGGCTACCCGGGATACCTCAGGTGATGGTGTAATTGACCAGTATGGTTTGGATGAAACCAACCCTATTTTCTTTTTACTTGCCAATGATGGCCGTATAACCCGAGAAATAGATCAGGAAAGAGTTTTCACCCTGGGAGAAGAACAGGCAGTATATGCTCTGGAAAAAATATATGAATGGAATGAGGTACTGGAAATAGCAGATGGTCAATGGGGAGCACCCGAATTTATTGCCGGCAACAGAGCCATGGCTGGTCTGGAGCAGTGGCAGATAGAGCAGCTGCCGGAACAAATGGAAGACACCTTTAGTGTAGTTCCTTATCCCCGTGGCCCTCATGCCGAAAGACATCGGTTCCCCTCTTCTGCAGTAGAGGGTTATTTCCTGCCCGCTTCTTCTGCCAATCCCGAAGGTCTGGTTGCCCTGCATCACTTCCTGTGGCCGGTCGAAGAAGCCATCGAAGATTCAGAAGAATATTATACCGATATTTCTCCTGATCGGGTCTCTTATGAAGCATTTATGGATGGAGAAGAAAACTGGTCGGGCGAGGTTTATGCAGCTGAAGGAATTCTGGGTTCATTCTGGGAAGGAGATACTCCGGTGGGTTCTGCAATTTCTTCAATAATATGGGGTGGAGAAAGTGCTGTTTCTTCAATAGAAGCTGTAAATGAGCCAGCTCAATCTCTGCTGGATGACATATTTAAGTAAAGGACAGTGTAGTCAGCAAATATCAAAGCTGCTTTAAACAAAAATTGCGAATACACAACCAGGATAAAACTAAAAAATAAATTTTTCTACCCCTTTAATACACGTCTGCTTCAATTATCATAATGTATAAGGGGTAGTTTTTTTATGCTTTGCATATACCCCCTGCACCTTTTTATCAATAATCTCCCTCAGATATTAAAGTATTGCTTAGGGTGTTAATCTCCTCCAGGGCAATACCTGTCCCTTTGGCAACTGAATCAAGGGGGCTCTCAGACAGATGAACTTCAATGTCCACTTCTGCTTTAATTCGTTCATCCAGCCCTGTCAGCAGACCTCCCCCCCCGGTTAAAATAATACCATTATTAATAATATCCGATGATAATTCCGGAGGTGTATTTTCCAGAACAATTTTTATAGTTGAAATAATATTATCAGTTGTACTCTGCAGTGCTTTTTTAATCTCTTCTGCATCAATACTGACAATTTTGGGCAGACCTTCAACTATATTCCGACCACGAATCTCTTTGCTTTCCTGAGAACTGCTTAACGAAACCGTCCCAATCTCTTTTTTGATTTCCTCAGCGGTTCTTTCACCGATCATTAAATTATATTCCTCTTTAATATGCTGTATGATTTGCTCATCCATTCTGTTGCCACCATCTCTGATAACTTTGCTGTTTACTATTCCTCCCAGTGAAATAACAGCAACTTCAGTACTTCCTCCTCCAATATCAACCACCATATTACCAATTGGTTCCTGTACCGGCAGACCAACACCCATTGCAGCAGCCATTGCTTCTTCAATTAAAAAAGCTTCTTTGGCCCCTGCTTCAGAGGCAGCATCAAGCACCGACCGTTTCTCCACATCGGTGGAACCGGAAGGAATACAGACAATAACCCGGGGTTTAAAAAATTTGCTTTTTTTGTTATTTTTGTTGATGAAATATTTCAGCATCTTTTCGGTAATTTCAAAATCTGCAATAACACCATCTTTCATCGGCTTAATAGCTTTAATATTACCCGGAGTCCGGCCAATCATTTCATTGGCCTTATGGCCCACAGCCAGAATTTTTTTGTTTTTATCATTGAAAGCCACTACTGAAGGTTCCCGAACCACTATTCCCTGATTTTTCTGAAATACTAAAGTGTTTGAGGTACCCAAATCAATACCCAGATCTTTGGCACCCCTTTTATTAAATAATCTCATATACCCATCCCTCACTAAATATTATTATAGTCAAAATTATTCATGATTATTGATGATTTTTGATGATTCATGTAAATAAAATAAATTATTAATCCTGCATCTATTCGAAAAAATCTTTTACAGGCCTGACGCCCTGCCTAAAATAATTTATGCAAAAAAACTTTTTTCAAATAAACTACCTCTAATAATATAATTCAACATATAATACCTGTTTCCCTGCATTTTTTATTCAACTACAATTTCAAAACCCATTTAATAATTTTTTTGCTATTTTTTAAAAAATTAAAAGTCAGTGTAAATCTTATGGCCTATAGTTAATATTACCCCCGGTGCTGACGTTGATTTTACCATCATTTATAAAATTTCTTATTTCTGATTCTCGATTTAAAAACAATATATCTCCTGTATCAGATTGAATATTAACCCGGGCTGCTCCCGAGATATTCTCCTCAAATTTCAGGGTGATATCCCCTCTCCGTGACTTTATATTCACACCCGCATTACCAGATATTCTGTCTTTAAAAAGCACAAAAATATTACCTCTATCCGTGGTCAGATTTACTTCTGAAGATCCGGTAATAGCCCGAAAGGTACGGGATATATCTTCTCGTCCTTCCTTTTGCAGGCTGTATCTTTGATTTCCCTCAATCCTCTCTTCGACTTCTTCTGCATCTTCTATTAGATTAACAAAATCAACTCTAAAACTGCCCGCAAAACCAAAACCCAGCAGCAAGATTATAAGAAGTATCGCAATTATCTCCTGCACCTGTAATCCTCCTTTCTTAATAAAAATATTATGAATATAAATTAACATAAAACTGAACTTAATTCAATATATATTACATTTTTTACTTTAAAAAGTATATTCCAATCCTCCCTGAATTATGATTCCGGACAGATCCACAGTACCGGATTTATCTTCACCGATAAATTCAGGTTTTAAATACCGGTAAAAGATATCCCCGGTCAAGCTGAAAATACCCGGTTCATCTTTTACCCCCAGGCCCAGCTTTATACCCGGAGTATGGGAAATGGAATACTCCTCTTTTTGGTCGAAATCATAATACTCTCCCGTATAATAACCTATACCTCCCTTAAGGTAAAAATTAGATCCTTTTCTCTGGATCAAATCCAGAACAGCTGTACCGACCAGGCCCTGAAGGCTAAATCTATAATCCTGACTGTTTTTTCCCGATCTTTCATAAAAAGCCTGAACACTTATACGATGCAGCAATTCATGTCTTAGGCCGGCATAAAATCCATAACTATTCTCCAGGATTATATCTGCTTCTAAATCAATTGGCTGCAGCTGATTATTAAAATATGAAGCAGAAAAACCACCGACAATTTCATAAGCCTTTATCTCTTTTTCAGCCCGACCCTGAGTGGTAGAATAATATTCCGGTACCTGAGCCGGGTTATTTTCATTAGTATTTTCATACTCATTTATATTTGCTGTATATTCTGCAAGCACCTCCCATAATTTAAGCTCACGGTCATTTTTTTCAATAATTGTGTCCTCCAGGCTGTCAACCGGATTACCCTCTTCATCTCTGATCTTGATCTCCAGTGGAGAATAAATATCACCCAGGAGTGGTACAAAATAAAGGAGATAATAACCACTAACCACATGATAAAGCTCCTCTTCACGCAGAGGCAGTTCTTCATATTCCTCTTCTCCAGTTTGTATTCCCTGGCCTGTATATTGTTCGGCATCAATAACCGAACGCATAGAAGGAATCGGAAAATCAATCATCGGGATATTAAAAAGAACCGTACGTCCGGGATGAAATTTGTAGCGCAGACCTGATACATGAAAAAAGTAACTAGAGCCTATATATTCAGGCAGCAGGGCTGATATCTCCAGCACCCGCCGCAGTTCTTCCCCGGTTATATAAAAAGAAGCCAGAGGAAACCCGGGATAATCATCATATCCGGCCCCAATACTGGCCACCAGAACAAGGTCATAGAACGAGATTTTATCCCGGCCCCACTCTGTACTCCCGGGATAAACATGACCCCGTATCAAATTTGAGGCCTGGAAAGCAAAATCAACCTCCTCATCAAGCTCCTTTTCGGTTATGAGTCTCATAGCATCGGTAATCAAATTACCCAGAGGAGATTCCAGTAATGGAGCTCGATTGGTAATCGAAAAAGAAGAATGAGCAAGTGGTTCAAAAACATCCGTGATCTGGCCCCCGGTCATCTCAGCTATAAAGCTGTTTAATTGTTCTGTATAATCTGCAGTCATTTTCTTTATTACCGGATCAGGAGTTATACTGTCATCCAGCCGGACCAGAAAAGGGTTATGATTATCAGTATTTCTGGTTTTAAGTACTTCCCGTTTACGATCATAGCTGAGCTCTAAAAAACCCAGAAATTCCAGGGAAGATCCCGCCTGAACCAGAATAGTATCTCCTTCCCTCCGGGGCTGCTCAATTGTATCGTGACTGTGTCCCCCAATGATTAGATCAATTCCTTCCACCCGTGAGGCCAGCTCCTGCTCTTCCTGGAGTCCGGAATGGGAGATCAATATAATAATTTCAGCCCCTTTTTTTTGCAGCTGATTAACTTTTCTTCTGGCAGTTTCTGTCTGGTCGGTAAAACTAACCCCTTCAGACCGGGGTGTAACTTCAACAGCATTTTCACCTATTAGACCAAAAAGCCCAAGTTTTAAGCCATTTTCCAGCTCTTTAATCATAGTTTTCTGGAAACCCATATCATTCAATTTATGGTCTTCATGTGGTATTATATTGGAGGTTACCAGGGGTAATTGATCCTGTTTTTCGGGATACCCTGCTGCCTGTAAATACCTCAATAGACCTTCAGTACCGTAATCAAATTCATGATTGCCGATAGTAACAGCATCATAACCTATCTCCTGGAAAATACTCAATTCAGGGGCTTCATTCCTGTAGTTCAGCCAGGCAAAAGGAGTTCCTCCTAAAAAATCACCGGCCGACAGCAGAACAACTGGTTCCTTGCCCTCCTCTTTTTTAGACCTGATTGAATTAACTGCTCCCGCCAGACGGGCCAGACCACCCACTGTCGGATCGTTTTTCTCCGGATGATAATCAACAGCAGGAGAATGAGGAACCAGGGCTGAATGCTCATCATTGGTATGCAGTACAGTAAAATCCAGCACTTCATCGGCCTTTACCCCGGCTCCAAATAATGCAGATATAAAAACATAAAAAACAAATAAAAATGCAATAAAGCAGACCATATAGTTCCCGGTCCGTCTGCTCAGCATATTTTGCCTCCTTGCTTCCTGAATAATACAGCAATATATAATTTAAACAAATGAAAATGCGGACATTTGTCCGGTCTTTAACAGTATAATTAGTCCACATTAGCAAACATTACATTTGTCCTCACCATATATTTAATACAAAAAGTGTAGAATTGAGCAGGGGAGAACAAATGTCCTGATAGTAAATTATTATATATTGTAACCTGAATTAGTAGACTCCCTGATTACTGTTTCCACTGAAACAACAAGTTTGATGGGCTTATCATTTATCCCATTAATCAAATTATTCAATCTAAAACCCGCAAGCTGGCCCATCTCTTTTTTAAAAATACGCACTGTGGACAGAGAGGGGTTCATTAAAGAAGAAATCCTAATATCATCAAATCCGGCCAGAGCAATATCATCCGGAATATTCAGACCCTTATCTGAAATTGCCCGGGCCGTACCACAGGCCAGCATATCATTGGCTGCAAATAAAGCATCCGGCTGTTTTTCATTAAAATCAAGCATCTCTGAGGCGGCCCGATACCCATCTTCAGCATCAAAAGTGGGGGTGCAAAATGTAATAAAATCTTTGTCTTTCTCAACACCACTTTCTTTAAGGGCCTGTTTAAATCCAATATACCTTTTTTCCAGTGAAGCATGAGTCAGGGGCCCACCAATAAAACCAATTCTCCGGCGGCCGCTGTCTATTAAATGAGAAACAATTCTTTTGGCACCACCCATATTATCATTAACCACACAGTCAATATTTTCATCCCATAAATCATTATCAACCAGTACCACAGGAATTTCTGCTTCTTTAAGCTCCATAATAAACTTTTTGCTCATTTCATGGCCAATTAAAATCAGTCCACTAAGTTCATCATCATTAACCAGCCTGTTCAGCATCTGATAATCTTTTTCATATACACCGGAAATAGTCTTGAAAAAAAGATCAAATTTTGTTTTGTTTAACCCTTTTTCCAGGCCTTCCATAACCTGGCCATAGAAAGGATCGGTGGTCAATCCCTCCAGCCGGCTGCTGAATATAACACCTACACTTTTGATATCAGTTCCCGCAGAATTATGATACCCCAATCTGCGGGCTGCTTTTAGAACTTTTTCTCTGGTTGAAGGTGCTATACCTTCCTTTTTATTAAAAGCCCGGGAAACTGTAGCGGTAGAAACTTCAGCCTCCCTGGCTACATCCTCAATTGTCGTACCCATTAAACAGCCTCCTTCATTTTTATCAGAAATTCCATATTCCATTATATGATATACAGACTCTAATTTGCAATTGAAAATGAAACAGCTGTCCGGTTCTGGACAGTACAAACCGGGTCCATAAATAATTATTAATGCCGTCCTTAAATAATCATCCCTCTATCTTGAAATAATCATGACTGCTCCCCTTTACTTATATATGTGATAAAACTTTTGCATTATTGAACAGATAAGGACAAAAGTTTTAATTTAAATTTTAACAAAAGGCTCATTTTTATTTCTGGGTTGTTTCTGTGTTCTAAAAATAATTCGAATCCTCTCAAATAGCAGTGTATTTCAACTTCCTGGATTTTTCCAAAAAACTTTCTTTTTGTATTTTTTGAAAGGTATTTGTAAAAAATAACTTCTGAGAATTACTGTTATGTCGAAGATAAATATTAACAAAAATATTTTTAAAAAGACCCTAACAAAAAGTTCAGTTTATTTTATACCTGTTATAGCTTCTCATATTCCAGAAAAGGATCAGTTATAACTGCTCTGCCCACCTGACAGTCACTTAGACCCGTATAAAGCACAGCCTTATTGTCCTGCTTTCTGATTATTCCTGAAGTAAATATAATATCCTCCAGTTCCGGAGATTTAGCCGGCCCCTCCGGGAAACAGTCTCTGGTAATAATGATTTTATTTTGAGTAAATTTGCCGGTCTCCGGATCCAGTGCAAAGGCAATACCGTAATAATGTTTGTTCTGTTCTTTATCATAATAAGCTTTGTGACCTATAATTCCTATCAGTCCGTTTTCAAGTTCATAAAGATTATTGCATCCCCCCCACTCCTCGGAAGTAAAGGGATACTCAAGCAGAGGGGCCCTGTTAATTATTTTCGGCTTTAGTTCATCCAGACCATCAATCAGCGTAAATCCGATTCCCGCAATCCTGCCGTATTTTTCCAGCATTTTCTGACCCTGAGGACGGGAAAAAAGAGCAATTTTCCCACTCTTAAGTTCCAGTATCCTTATATCTTTCATATGCTCGGGTCCCCGGGCAAAATAAGTTAATTCCTCCACAGAAGGTCCCCGGTAAAACTCGGTAACCCAGCTTTCAATTTCACCACTTTTAGAGGTGATTAATTTAACTCCTCCCAGTACAAGCTGATTATTTACCCGGGTCACAAAAGGATCCTGCAGTTCAAATGAAGGGAGATCCTTTCTTATCCGCCAGACAGTTTCCTTCTCAGAAGAGGGACTAAAAAACTTAACCTGAGAAAATTCACTGTCCCTTTCTTCGACCCGACCGGCAATCAGGGTTTCCTTTTGATTTTCAAAAGGAATTGAAGGATTATATACATCTCTGCTTCCTGTACCTCTAAATTCGAGAATCTCTGCATCCTGGACATGCTGACTGTTAAAATTTACAAGCTGGGTCTGGCAGCTTTCCGGATTTATCTTCTTTTTTAGCATAATTATTCTACACCTCTCTATAAAATACATTCTATTATTAAACAGCAAAAAATGTTATTTGCTCTGCCTTTTCTTTACTCTGCCTTTTCGTAGTTAAAATCAATAACTGTTCCCTCAACCAGTTTCTGGCTCTTTATAATTTCTTCTGTCCCGCCAGCGGGTACAACCACCAATACCACTGAAGAACGGGGTTCGATAATAAACTCTGCTCTGTTGGATTTATTTTTTTCAATATATTTCTTGCTGACCACATCATATAATGAAAATTCCTCTGTCTGTTCAAACTGGCCTGTCCTTTGGGGAAGATCAAGATTAATCATTTTTTCTTCGGGATAGGGATTATAATACAAATAGGTGGGATAGGCAGAATTATTAAAAAAATCGGTTTTTAATAAATCCAATTTTAATATTTTATCATGAGCTGTTTTGTTAACAATACCGCCCAGTATCCCAACATGAGAACTGCCGTATAAACCAATATCTGTTGGAGCCCAGTTTTCCCGAACAGCATCTCCTGTCACATAGGGACTAACCTGTCTGCCAATGGGAATAGTAACCGGCCCCCTTTTTCTAAGACCCTCATAGGCCAAAATACTTTCCGGATATTCGGACCAAAAATCAGAAGATTGATGTTCGGCCGGATGATATTTCCCGTAAAACAGACGGGCACTATTCACCAGATTTAACATCCATTTACCAAAGCTGTCAGCATATCGGGTATCATAACGGACAATGGGCAGCAGGGCTCCCGCCATCTGGAATGTATTCATGGCAAAAGCATAACCATTTCTATCGGTGGTACTGCCGTGAAGTCCATAAACATCAAAATCTCCCCACTGATCAACAATTATCCCCCACCCACTTCTGGTATCTGATGGCTCAAAACACCAGTTTATAAACCTGGTCAGATCATAATCAAACCCCTGTTCTGCATTCATCCGGGCAGCAGTATAGGCCCCATAGGCCAAAAGAATTTCATACATTGGATTATAGTCAATATCTTCCAGAAAATTAAGCGACAATTCAGCACCCTCAAGAAAATTCTGCTCACCAAATTTCTGATAGGCGGCATACTGCAGCCAGGCAATACCGGCCGCCCCATCTGGTTCCCTCCAGACTCCATTATAGACCGGCTCCATTTTACCAAAATCAAAACCGGTCCAGTTAAAATTAGGTTTATCCGATTTTTCTGCCATATGATAAACAGCTTCCCGAAATTTTTCCGCTGACTGATACATCATATCTTTCATACTGAGAGCCTTCCGGCCGGAAATGGTGGGGGTCTTTTGTCTGGAAGTATCGGGATATAGGTCTACCAGACTGTAAAATAATATACCCGGAAAAATTTCATACCAGAAACTTCCTCCGGTCCGGGCCCGGGGATGATTTAATATTAAATTTTTCTCATCTGCTTCATTAAAAAATTCTTTCTGTTTAATAACCCAGTTTTGGCCCTGCTGTTCACTTTTGTCTATACCGGCCAGCGAAGCTCCCAGAACCGAAGCTATAACATTTATGGCTTCTCCTCCTCCCTCGCCCCCCACATAGGAAGGAATCCAGGGGGTATCCAGCTGAAAATTAATCCTATTATCACGCCATCTAATTAAGGGCAGATACTCTCCCTGCTGTTCAAAATCATATAAAAATTCATCATACTCCCGGGCTGTTTGCTTCCAGTCCCTTATCTCAAAGGGCTCAGGTTGTTCCGGCATTTTTTCAATTCGGCTGATTTTTATCTGCCGGGCTTCCAGCACCGGTGAGAAAATCATATAGAATAATATAAAAACAATCAGCATCAAAAAAATATCTCTAACATACTCCATGATCCTCATCCTTTCCCCTCCGGATATGTGTGTTTCTGTATCCGGACCTTAATTAAAATATAAAATAATTTTTTAACTCATCACTTCCAGCCACTTTATTTTATGATATCTGTCAAGATTAAACAGTTAATATGTTATTAAAGAAAGGGAAAGGCATCCCCCGGGGATGCAGATCCCTTTCTTTTAACATTCAAATATTAAATATCCTAACCAGAATTTATTCTGGTTAACCATGTTTTTATTCTTTATATTCATTATTTCCTGTATTTAATCATTTATTTAATCATGATCCTGTTTTCGTTTTACATTCTCAATTATTTAAATCTTAATTTAACAGACTGTTAATTGCTGACTGCAGACTGGGTTCTACTTCATCGAGAATTGCCTGGGGAGAACGATCTTCAAAAGTGGCATCAATTACTGCTTCAAATAGCTCCTGTTCAGCTGCCCCAATCAGGAAATCAAAGGGGATTCCGACTTCCAGCATTTTACTTATGGCATCCAGAGATTCCTGATCAGCTGCATAGGGTGTGAAGGCGGCCAGTATATCCTGATCATATGCATCCAGATCCCTATATTCAGAAGTAGTCTGGAACAGCATATTTGTTATTTCCACCAGGGCCTCCCGGTCTTCAACTCCGGTGGGCAGTACTGCCAGATCTACTGACCACATAGGAGCAACATATTCTTCAGCCTGAGGACCTTTAGGAAGCAGGGTCCAGCCCACATCAAAATCAACATCATCAACATGATGGGGATAACCCATCAATTCAACGGGAATCTGGGCCACATTTTCAGCATTAAATTCATCCCGGGCCGGATATCCTTCAACATCCGCTCCTCCCATTACATTATCAATCTCAATAAGGTCCCGCAGAAAACGGAAAGTCTCAACACCTTTTTCTTCATTAAGTGAATATACCTGCCTGCCGTCAATTTCCCGGTAAATATTGCCATTATTGGAATAAACCATTATCTCCTGACCCACAGGATAGGGGTTTAATCTCATACCTACACCCCAGACATCAATTTCACCATCACCGGTTATATCCTGGGTCAGAATGTTTGCTTTTTCCCGCATTCTTTCCCAGGTCCATTCATCTCTGGCAAAAAGTTCTCCTGGGGTATCCAGACCTGCTTCCCGGAACATATCTTTATTATACATCCAGCCAAAAGCATTACTGGCATCAATATTTTTCTGGAAACTGCCGTTAATGGAAATTCCGTAGGCCTCTCCCTGATATGAGGAATAGATTTCACGCATATCACTGTGCATACCGGGCAGGCTGTCATAGTAGTCTTCATCAAGCAGATCGTCAACAGGGAATATAGCATTCTCAGCTGCATAGGTGGTCATATGCCGGTTATTGGTAATAATAATATCTCCTACAGGATCTCCGGCTATGACACTGGAAATAACTTCTTCTTCTGCTGCTCCCCAGTCATAGGCAACAAACTCAATTTCAATATTAAAAGCATCTTCTACAGCCTCAACCCGACCCTGACCTTCTCCTTCAAAGAAATATTCTTCCATAGCCGGGGCATGATAACCCGATATTTTCACCGTACGTTCCCCAAGATCAAAATCTTCAGCGGCTGTAGCAAAAGAAACCAGGCCCACAGTTAAAATAAGTGCCAGCACAATTGAAAAAATTGATTTTTTATACATCATCTTTAAAACCTCCTAAATTATTTTTTAACAGCAGAAGTGATAAACATACTCCCCTCAGAAAAACCATTTCCCCATACAGAACAAACCTGCTTATTTGAGAACACCATCACCTCCCACCTGAAACGATAATATATGATTAATGGCCAGCCGAAAAGACTAGCCAATAATACCCGTCTTTTCAATACTCTCCACAAAGTAGCTCTGTAAAAGAGCATACAATCCCAGCAGGGGAATAATATACATTAAAATTGCTGCATTGCTAACATTGGCCATATGAGCCCCGTCGATAAAGGGCTCCACTCCCTGCTGAAAGTAGGCAGAGGTCATTCTCTGTAAATTTAAGGATAACAGGGAACTTCCCCGCAGAAAAAGATGGCTGTAGAATAGATCATTCCACTGCCAGACAAAAGAAAAAAGGAAAATAATAATTAGGATAGGAACAGCATTGGGCATCATAATCATAAAGAATGTTTTCAAAGGGCCAGCTCCATCTACATAAGCGGCTTCTTCCAGATTTTCAGACATCCCCTTAAAATATTGACGTACAATAAAGATAAAAAGGCCATTTCTGCGGGCAGTACCCGTTAAAGCCAGTAAAACGAGCGGCCAGCTGCTGCCGATTAGATTTATACCTGGTTCGGGCAGTATCCCAAAGGCTGTAAAAAAGCGAAAATTTAAAAACAGAGGCAGCATGATTAAAGATGGAGGAATTAGCAGGGACAGTATTACCAGGGCAAATAGTATATTCGACCCTTTAAACTGAAAACGGGCAAATCCATATCCAATAATTAAGGAAGATAGAAGCTGGAGCAGACCCAGTAAACTGGAAACCAGAAAAGTATTTATAAGGGCCCGCAGATAATTCATTCTATTAAAAGCAATAACAAAATTCTCATATGTTACCTCCCGGGGTATAAAACGAACCGTGGCATCATAAAGGTCCCGGGCTGTCATAAAAGAAAGGGACAGCTGATTTAAGATAGGATAGATAATTATAAAGGAAATACCAAGAATTAAAATACCTCTAAAAACAGCCCAGATTCTGCTGGCCGTTCTATCCAGCCTTATTCTTCTTCTGGAAATAAGTTTTTCATTTCTACCGGACATCTTTCAGCCTCCTAACTTTCATAATAAACATATCGAGAAACACTGACAAAAACTATAATTAAAAGTACTGCTATAGCCAGGAAATAAAACCAGGACATGGCCACACTAATCCCATAATCACCACTACCCCAGGCTATATTTTGAATATAGGTCAAGAGCTGATTATCGGGAGCCGTAAATGTATCAATAACCGTATAAATAAAGTTAACCAGTATCATTGGGCTGACCATGGGGAATGTAACTTTCCAGAAGGTTTCCCATCCGGTAGCACCTTCTATATGGGCCACTTCATAAAGAGCAGAGGGAATTGACTGCAGGGCAGCCAGAAATATTAAAATTTGAATCCCGGAAGAGCGGACAATCTCCGGGAAATCATCAATAGCGGCCAGAACATATTCAGTGAGTTCTGGAGGCAGCATCAGCTGATTCAAAAATTCCCCTATAGCCTCCACGTCAAAGAAAGCGCCCTGGCCCAGCTGCATGGCCTGTTCCATATAATGGGCCTGTCCCAGCCGAATAATTATTTCTGCTCCCAGTATTACCGGTAAAAAGAACAGTACCCGGGCCAGCATTCGCCCCCTGAATTTTTGATTTAATAAAATAGCAGCAAAAAAACTAAAAATTAATATTGCCGGCAGCTCCAAAAGCAGCCTGATAAAAGTATCTATAAAAATGCGCCGGAAATAAGAATCAATAAAAAGTGCTTCCGAATAATTGCTTAATCCTACGAAATCAATTTCATATCCTCCTTCAACTATACTTAAATCACTGAGGCTGAAAATGACAGACTGGATGATGGGATATAATAAAAACAGGATAAAACCAACTGTAAAGGGAGCTGTAAACAAAATCCCGAGAACAGATTTTCGCTGATCCAGTGATAATCGTGAAATCCTTTTTTTGATATCCATTTCTTAATCCTCCCCACCATCCAGAACAATAAAGTCCTGACCACCTATTTTGTGACCCCTTTTTTGAACAGCTTCTTCACTGTAATTTACGATAATAATGGTGCCCTCTTCAAAAACAGTCATAACCACATCTTCCTGAAGTTTTTCATGTTTTTCGATGGCCTGACCTGCTGCCGGGCCCAGTTCATCGTTAACCCTGTGGTAGGTTTCCTTGATATAGTTTAACCAGCTCTGGTAATCTACATCATAAAGATGATCAAATCTTGTTTTCCTCAGAAAAGAAGAATCTTTACCCATCAGCCGGAAATGGAGTCCTCCCCCTGTCTCAATATTCCTTAGAAGGCTTTCTCTATTATCCGGGGCTAAATTAATGGGAAATCCGCTGTATTCGGCATAACCCTGGAGCACTATCTGTATAAAAGGAATATCTCTATCAAAAATTCTATAATTGCTGCTTTGCTGAGGAATATTAATAAATGTGTCCGTAAAAGCAAATGTATATGAATTAGCTTCTTCCAGTAATAAATTCAAACCCCTTTCCTCCTGCAAAGAATGAAGGGTATCAGTTATTATTAATTGTGACTGCTGTCTGTCCACATATCTTTTTTCCCTTTCCCGGTAATCAGCATAAAGATACCGGGCCAGATCACCGGGATTTAAACCTGTTATTCCATATTCCTGAAAACTATCATAAAAACTCTCAGCTCTATTTTTTAGACCCCCCGGAGCGGCCAGATAATAATATTCATCTTCAATTTTTTCAAAAAGCACCCGATCATAATAATTTATCCGGGCCTGCTGTCTGTTCAAACGACGGGCAGAATGTAAACGGGAATAAAACCCATCCAGCAGGGAAGTATTATATACATTCTGCAGATATACCTGAGGATAAAAATTGTAATTCCACTGTTTCAGCTGAGCCACCAGTTTTTCCAGCTCTTCTGTTTTGCCCAGGGCAGATTCATGGTTAATTCCGGAAGGATATTTATGATGCAGGCCCCCTTCTAAAAATCCACTCATTTTGAGGTGGACATTATCTATCTGCTCAGCCTTTATTTTTTCCATAATCTCTAAAGTTTGCCCAAAGGGAGTAACCGGGCGGGAGACATCACGCATGATCCCCATACTGGCTTCTCTGCGGGACACAGCACCTATTAGATCCATAAACAGCGGAATGCTGGTGATCTCCGTTTTTTGCAGTACCCCCTGATCTTTTAAATAATTTTGATAATAGCGGGCCATTCCTGTATAGTCAGATTTATCCTGCCGCAAAAAAACATAATTGAGTCTTATATCATTATTAAATAAACGAGGGGCATGATAATTTAAAGTAACATCTCCGGTATCAGAAGTAAAAGTAGGTATTGTTTCAAATGAGGAAAATAAAGTGTAAAAGGGCCGAGTTCTGCCCGGTATATCAGCTCTTATTCTACCTGCAGCTGCACCATCTTCAATAATTGCCAGCAGACCTTCTCCATTTTTATTAACCCCAAAAACGGGTAAATGTATCTGCTGCAGGTCACTGGCCGTTCGGCGAATTTCTCGAACCGTATAGTCCGGTCCAAAAACAGGCCGGTTATAGGGTGAAACAGCGCTCTGGGACTCAGAAAATTCGATTAAAGCTCCCGAACCATCGGGAATCATAAAATAGCCCTGATCATTAAAGGTGGCCGCTCCCAGTCCTTCCAGTATATTAACCGTCAAAAGCTGTAAAGTGGTTTTTTGAGCTCCGGGATCGGCTACTATGGCCTGCTCATAATTTTCGGCATTAAAATTTATTTTATATTCTTCCGGCATCTCCTGGGGATATCTTATATCCTGCCGGGGAATATTAACTTCTATACTTCTTTCCTTTAATCGTATTTCCAGCGGTATTTCAAAAAACTGGATCCCCGGAACCGGAGGATCAAGAAAATAACGGAAGTGATCTGTACTCAAATCATCAATAGTATAACCCGCTTCACCCAAAATGTCTTCCATATTGTTTTTAACAAAAGGAGCAATGCCGGACTTAAGCATATAGGCATCATTTTCTTTTAAATAGGCAAAATCGGCTGCGGCTAAATCTCCGGCAGCATCAACATCACGGCGGTAACCTTCTGTCATCCCCCCCACACCCACTACTTCACCCACAAATTTATTAAAAAGGTGTCGGGTAAACTCCCTTCTTTTTTCTTCCAGCTGATCTTTTTTTACAGAAAGCTCCTCCCGAATAGCTGCTTTTTCATCTGTTTCTTCTGGATTCTGATTGTTTTCTTCATTGGGTTCCTCATTATTTTCTTCATGGACCTCATTATTGTTTTCCTCATTGATTTTTTCATCGGGCTCTTCACCAGAACTACGATTAGCTTCAGCCAGTCTGTCCTCCAGACTTTCTATTTGTTTTTGTAATTCCTGAAAATCATCTGTCCGGGTAATTAAATGATAATCACCAAATACGCTCTGCACTGTTCTCTGAAAGCTGCTCAGTGGTTCAGGCCGTTCTTCTTCCCTTTTTTCTAGAGAAATTAATACATAATTATTTCTGATGGTTGCTCGATCATTTTCATCTTCAATCTGTTCCAGGAAATGATCCAGCCTGCTTTTTTCAATCAGCTGGGGCAGTACATGCTCTACCTCGGAATATTTATCCCCCACCACAAATTCAATTCTGACTCCATCGGCTATCTGCTTTATTTCAAATTGATCAAAATTGACACTGTGGTTGTAGCTGTCCATTCTTCTGACATTTCCTTCTCTATTTCTATAACTTATTGAAAAAATTTCTCTTAAATCTCGGCCCCCGGTTTCCCGGGCCGGATTAGAAAACCATATTTTTCCGGTCTCCTTATTTTTAACGGCAATTTCAGCTGTACTTTCTTCAAGATAAAGTGCCAGGTGCCTGCTCTCAGAAATCATGGCAAAATCATCCGGGACAGCCTGGATTCTGGAGCTGAAAAAAATAAACAGACAGGTAAAAATCAAAACTAATATAATTGAGTATTTCTTAGATATATACCACTTATTTTTAATATTAATCATATGAATAAACCTCCAGATTTAGAGCCTGCCTGAACTTCTTACCCCACTCCCGATTAAAAAACACCCTCCAGTAGTAAACAATAAAATCATTAATAAAATCATTAATAGAATCATTAAAGACCCACAGATCAAATAATAAAGATGAATTTGTGTTCTGGGTGCAGGACTGATTTTTTTAAGGAGAATTGTATAACTTAATACACCCTGATTATCAATTCCTGATAAATTGTGGTAAAATAACCTACCATCAGATTAATCACACTAAAAAACAGCAGAGCAATAAAGAGAACGGTCCCAATCCCTATTAAAATAGCAATAACTGTTCCCAGGGATTTTGAAACACTGTAGTCATGAGTTACAACCGTTCCGAAAAACAGCAGGCTTAATGACCATAATATTGAAAAGACCAGAATAAAGTAATAAAAAGCACCTTCGTCTAAAGTCATATAATTGCTTATGATTGCCAGTGGAAAATTTATTATAATAAAAGGAGCCAATGAATAAGATGAATAGATGACAATATCCTTGAAAGTACCTTTACCATCCATTAAAGTGGTTAATGACCAGTTTACTACAGACCACAGCACAAAGGGCAGCAGTATACTCAAAACATCAACCAGAATATTTATCTGTGAGACATCCACCGGATTGAATAAAAACCCAGTATACTGGCGCATAAAAATATAGATATAGCAGGAAAGAAATAATAAGATGACTGCAGAGGGCAGATTACCCAGGCCTTCATTTTTCAAATCCCAGAAACCACCAAAAGGGTGAAAAATAAGGTGCAGGGCATATTTTAAACCGGACAGTACTCTCTGTATCACATTTTTTAACCCGTATTCTTTTCGATCAGCAGTTTCTGTATCCCCGGAAAAATATTTATAGAGCCCGGCTGTATTAAGCAGCTTATTGAGCAGATCAAATTTTATCAGTAAATAAAGAACAACAATAATTGATAAAAATAATGAAATTATCGTACTGAAATTATCAAGTATAACTCCTCTTCTAAACTGCATAAAAGCCTGTGAATAGCCCCGCTGGTCATAGCCCAGCCTGAATTTTTCCAGGGCTTCTTCATAATCATCTCTATTGAGTGCTATCCTGCCCAGCCGGGAATAAGCCACGAAAAAATTGCTGTTTCTGTCCAGCACCCGGTGCCATTTTTCTGCTGCCTGTTCATATCTGCCAGAAGCAAAAAGATCATCACCCTGATATATATTTCTGGTGTATTCCAGAGGCCTAAAAATCATCACCCGGGCCAGAGAACGGTCCAGAACAACAAATTTATTCTGCCAGATATCAATTGCTGCTGGATTTTGAAATAAGTGGTGGTTATTGCCCAGCCCTCCAAAAACATAAAGCAAATGCCCATCCCGATCATAGGTGAAAATTCGGCCTCGAACCCGATCCAGAAGACTGTAACGGCCATTTTCCCGGGATATAACATCTACAAATGATGAGGCCCGAACATTTTCCCGGTCCCCGGCAGCAACATCACCAATCGGGGGCGAAAATCCTCTTTCCCGAATCACATTAGTTCCATCAGGGCTTAATCTTCTTATTTCATTTCCGGTAGCTGCCATTACCAGTCCTGTTTCATCAATGGTCACCGTATTATATTCTGTAGGTAAAAACAGGGCAACTCTTCTCCTCTGTTCCTCGGTTGCAAAACGTCTCCAAAAAATATCAGCCGGGGAGGGGGTTACCTCCGGAGCACCAATAAAACCACTGAAAGAACCATCTCTATAAAATTCCAGAAGACCCTCATAATCACCTTCAGATATTACATATATCCGGCCGAAGGAAGTAACTGCAACATCACGCGGTATAAAGTTAATATCCGGAGCCATATCAGTTTCCGGACGGGTTATTGTTCGCACAAATTCCCCTTCCATAGTTAACTGAACGATCCTGCGGTTTCCTGAATCTGCTATATATAAATTATCGTTGACCACATATATTCCTTCAGGGCTCCTAAAACTATAACTGTTTTCATCAGCTGTATATTCCTCAAAAATATATTTCTTATTGAGATTTTCATCAAGATAAATAATACGATTATTCCCTGTATCGGAAATCAATATTTCCTGTTCCTCAGTAACAAAAATATCACCGGGCCGGGATAAACTACCTATACCTTTTTTTTCAAAATCAATATCAAATTCATAGAGATAAGGTACAGGGGCACTTATCGTTTCTCCCCAGAAATCATATATATAACTGGGATAGGGCTGTTCTGCGGCCCTCAGAAACGGTGAACAAAAGATAAATAAAATTAAAAACACAAATAAAAATTTGTTCTTATCCACCACAGCTCCCCCTTAAATCCGGTACAGTAAACTGTTTATTCAAAAAATTCACTTCTCTTTTTCCTGATTCACAGCTGCCGGTATATACAAGTTTATTAACTTAAACCCGGCTCAACAATCAATTTATTCTTTTTGAATCGACATTCTAGTCGCCTTTTCCAGAAAAAACATGAAAACTTTTAGCTAATTAATAAAGTCGCCAATATCTGCCCGGGCCAGCCCAATTACCTTATCCGCTCCCCCATAATATACCTCCAGTTGATTATCCCGCAGCACCGCACCACAGGTAAACACAACATTATTAACATCACCGGTGAGCTCCCAGTCAGTCTCCGGCTCCAGAATGGGAGCAGACTGACGTTTTACAACCTTTGTGGGGTTCTCCAGATCCAGCAGAGCAGCCCCCAGCCGATAAACAGAATCGGAATCCACACCATGATATATAAGCAGCCAGCCCTTTTCAGTTTTCAGAGGCTGAGCTCCGGCTCCTATTTTCTTTTCTTCCCAGCCATATTTTGGTTTCATAATACACCGGTGGTTATCCCATTTTTTAAGATCCCGGGAAGATGATACATATATGTCAGGTTCAGGCCGATGCAGCATTATATATCTGCCGTTAATTTTTTCCGGGAATAGGGCAGCATCTTTGTTATTTCCAAAAAGTTCCCAGTCCAGGACAATTCCTTTTCTCTGCCAGTTTATAAGATCTCCGGAAACAGCCATTGCAATTCTGGTTTTATTGCTGTCATAGGCTGTATACAGCATATAGTACTTATCATCAATTTTTGTGATCCGGGGATCTTCAACTCCCTGTGCTTCTTCGGCTGAAGCTCCCGGACTTAACACCGGTTTTTCTCTTCTTTTAAAATTGACACCATCTTTACTGTACGCATAGCCGATAGAAGAACGATTGGGATCATCCTTTTTGTGGCTTACTGCCCGGTAAAGAAGGTGATAAACTCCATCCTCAAAGTGAACTCCACAGTTAAAGACTGCATCTTTTTCCCAGGTAATATTTTTTCTGGGAGAAAGAACTGGATCATCAGCAGCTCGTTTTAATTTCATATTCAGTCATCTCCCTCAATTA